>NZ_REFO01000009.1 GCF_003688665.1 Hydrogenothermus marinus | reverse complement strand
CTTACTCAATAATTTCAGTAACAACACCAGCACCAACAGTTCTTCCACCTTCTCTAATAGCAAATCTCATTTGCTCTTCTATTGCTACTGGCACCATTAACTCTACTGTTAACTCTACATTATCCCCTGGCATTACCATCTCTTGTCCTTCTGGAAGTTCTACTACTGTTCCTGTTACGTCTGCTGTTCTTATGTAAAACTGTGGTCTGTATCCTAAGAAGAATGGTGTATGTCTTCCACCTTCTTCTTTTGATAATACGTATACTTGTGCTTTAAATTTCTTATGTGGTGTTATTGTTCCTGGTTGTGCTAATACTTGTCCTCTTTCTACTTCATCTTTTCCTATTCCTCTTAATAATACCCCTACGTTATCTCCTGCTACTGCTTCGTCAAGTACTTTTCTAAACATCTCTATTCCTGTTACTACTGTTTTCTTTATCTCATCTGTCATCCCTACTATTTCTACTTCATCTCCTACTTTTAATGTTCCTCTTTCTACTCTTCCTGTAACAACTGTTCCTCTTCCTGATATTGTAAATACGTCTTCTATTGCCATTAAGAATGGTTTGTCTGTTGCTCTTTCTGGTGATGGTATATATTCATCCATTGCATTTAATAATTCTTCTACTGATTTTACCCATTTTTCTTCATCTTGGAGTGCTCCAAGTGCTGAACCTTTTATTACTGGTACATCATCTCCTGGAAATTCATATTTGTTTAATAATTCTCTAACTTCAAGTTCAACTAATTCAAGTAATTCTTCATCATCAACCATATCACATTTGTTTAAAAATACTACTATGTATGGAACGTTAACCTGTCTTGCAAGAAGAACGTGTTCTCTTGTTTGAGGCATAGGTCCATCTGCTGCTGAAACAACAAGAATAGCACCATCCATTTGTGCAGCACCAGTGATCATGTTTTTGATGTAGTCTGCGTGTCCTGGACAGTCAACGTGTGCATAGTGTCTTTTTTCTGTTTCATATTCTACGTGAGTAATGTTAATTGTAATTCCTCTATCTCTTTCTTCTGGAGCTTTATCAATATCACCGTACCCGATAAATTGAGCTAATCCTTTTTTAGATAATACATATGTAATTGCTGCTGTTAATGTTGTTTTCCCGTGGTCTACGTGTCCTATTGTACCTACGTTTACGTGCTCTTTTTCTCTGACAAATTTTTCCTTAGCCATTTTAT
>NZ_REFO01000008.1 GCF_003688665.1 Hydrogenothermus marinus | reverse complement strand
TAACTAAAAATATAGTTTTTGTTTTTTATTATACATAAAGTTGTCAGAAAATACATCTACTATCGTTTATAAATAATGAAAATAATAAAAAATCCTTAGAGGAGGTTAGTTAATGAAAAGAGTAAACAGATTAGTTAAACCTTTTGCAGTTTTAAGTAGCTGTGTTTTATTAGCTTCTTGTGGAGGTGGAAGCGGAGCTTCAAGTGATTTTTTAGGTATTGGAGGAGGTGGATCTTCAAGCACTTTTGGAGGCAGTGGTGGAAGTATCGGTAGTTCTTCTTATATTAATCTAAAATCAATTTCTATTAATGAATCTAACCCTGATGGAGTTATAACGCCAAATGAAGAGTTTTACATTTATTGGAATGCAGATTTTGGTGGTTGGTCTATGTATCATATTGAATTTTTCACATTACCTGATAATAATGTACCAGATGGTGGAAATGGAGATGGATTTTTGGGTTTAAATTGTGGTGGTAGCGGAACTTTCTTAGATTGTTCAAAAGGAGCAAAATGTATCTATACAAAAGAAACAGATAGCCTTGGACAGACAAATTATTACTTAGATTGTTATTGGTATTCTACCTTATCAAACAGTTGGGAAAAAGCTAAGAAGACAAAAATTGATCCTTATACAATAAATTATATAGGTGCTGATGCACAAACTTGGGGTGTCAACTCTGATGGAACACTTAAGGAATTTCATTCTAAAAAAGCAATACCTATTACTTTTGGTTTTTAGGAGGGATGTGGGGAGATCTGGGGGGCTTTTGCCCCCTGTTTAAAATTTAACTTCAACTTTCCCAAGTCCAAGATTAACTTCTTTTCCTATATTTATATTTTCTATCATTGTTAAATATGGATATATCTCACTTAAATCTCCTTTTATTTTAAAATTTCCTTCTATAACAGGTATTGTCATTTTTCTTTTTTTTCTGTTTGACCATTTTTTCACAGGGGCAGGTTTTAAATTTAAATCAGTAATTTCAAATTTAGATTTATTTATAAATATTTTTTCTGTCTTTGTTCCATAATTTACAGCAACATTTGATATTCTATTTTTAATAGCTTCTATAAAGATATTTTTATCAAATTCATTAAACATTATATATTCACCATTTAATTTTAAAGATGTAGGATAAAATTTAATCTGTAATTCATCTCTACCTGTTTTTAAATCAAAAAAGTATGATGCATTAAACCTTGGAATTTCTGATTTTAAAGGGAAATATTTATCTGCAAATGGATGGTAATAAAAAGCATCTGTTTGCTTTATAAAGCTGTCTTTTCCTAAATTTATTACTGTACTTAAAGACTGTATTATAAACTGCCAAAAATTAGAGGCAAATCCAAGAAGTGTAATATCTATATAGATTTTATCTCCTTCTTTTAAATCTTTTTCATCATATTCAGGTTGTAAAACATATTTTGAAGGTTTTTTTAAATAAATTTCTGTTTCAAAAATAATAGTATAAGGGCATGTTTTGTTAAATTCGCAGGTTATACATTCTTCACCAGGTTTTATGCATACCATTTTTTTTAATCTTCTATCAAAGACATCTCTTATTGCAGGGCCTAAAAAGTAAGGTTGTTGGAACTCTGACAAAGCAGTATATTCAAGCCTAATTCTTGAAAACTCAAAATCTATCATAATTTTATCTTTTGAATTTTTTGATTAAAAATTATTCTATATATAAAGCTTATTTTCAAGATTTTTCTATATTTGATATTTGGCATAGTAAACAAGAATTATATTAAGTATTTAAAAATATTAAAACTGAATAAAGCTTTTATATTTAAATTTTTTCTATGTTTAATTGTCTTTAGAATTTACTTTATTAAAGTTTAAAATATCCATATATTCCCACTTTCTATAAGCTATAGCATATATTCCTTCTTTTGTTAATTTGTTGACAAAGACGGTATTTAGTTAAAGATTAGCTTTTGATTTTTAATGAAATTGAAAAAATGTTTTTAAAGCTTTAAATTTGCTTTAACTAAATAAACGCCCTAAATATTCTTTTATGTAAAGAATCATTAGAGTTATCAAAGCCTTCTTATGAAAATCTATTTTTATAAAAATTTGTCGATCAGGTAATTTTAGGGAAATTTTAGTGCTTTTAAGATGTTAAAATTTTGCCAAAATTTAACTCTAAGCTAATAATGATGCTGATTTGTCGATCTCTAAGGATTTTTACAGGATTGAAGGTCGACAGAAAATAAACTCAATTTGACAAGAAAATTTTTTTGATGTAAATTTTAAATATAGCTAATATTTATGCTGGTTTCTTGGCAATAGAATATGAATAAAGAAGAAAGGGTTTGTAGCCTACCTATAAGGAATTGAAACGAAGAAAAAGCAAGACAAAAGGAAGAAAGAGAAGAGTTTGTAGCCTACCTATAAGGAATTGAAACTGAACCCTTCGTGACGAAACACAGTTTTCTTGATTGTTTGTAGCCTACCTATAAGGAATTGAAAC
>NZ_REFO01000007.1 GCF_003688665.1 Hydrogenothermus marinus | reverse complement strand
AAATAACCCTGGCAGCGACCAACTTTCCCGACCGCTCTCGCGGCCAGTATCATAGGCGCAGGGGAGCTTAACTGCCGGGTTCGGAATGGGACCGGGTGTAACCTCCCCGCTATGGCCACCAGGGAAAGGCAATAGAATAAGGGACAGGAAAGCCATTAAGAAGTAAGAGGCCAAGCCTCACGGGCGATTAGTACCACTCGGCTCCACCCATTGCTGGGCTTCCACCTGTGGCCTATCAACGTGGTAGTCTCCCACGGCCCTTCAGGCACCAAAAGGTGCGGGACGCCTAATCTTGAGGTGGGCTTCACGCTTAGATGCTTTCAGCGCTTATCCCGTAGCAGGGTGGCTACCCAGCGCTGCCCTTGGGAGACAACTGGTACACCAGAGCCTGCCTCACCCCGGTCCTCTCGTACTAGGGATGACTCCTCTCAAGCGTCCTACGCCCGCGGCGGATAGGGACCGAACTGTCTCACGACGTTCTGAACCCAGCTCGCGTGCCGCTTTAATGGGCGAACAGCCCAACCCTTGGGACCGGCTACAGCCCCAGGATGCGACGAGCCGACATCGAGGTGCCAACCCCCGCCGTCGATGTGGGCTCTTGGGCGGGATTAGCCTGTTATCCCCGGAGTAGCTTTTATCCGCTGATCACACGCCCTTCCACGTGGAACGTGTGGGTCACTAAGCCCCGCTTTCGCGTCTGCTCGACTTGTCAGTCTCGCAGTCAGGCACCCTTATGCCTTTGCACTCTAACGGTGGATTTCCGACCCACCTGAGGGTACCTTTGGGCGCCTCCGTTACCTTTTAGGAGGCGACCGCCCCAGTCAAACTGCCCGCCTGACACTGTCCCGGCCGTGGATAACACGGCTCGGTTAGATTACCCACACGTCCAGGGTGGTATCTCACTGGCGGCTCCACCCGCCCCGGAGGGCGGGCTTCCCAGCCTCCCACCTATTCTGCGCAGGACGCGCAGGCAATCAATGCCAGGTTACAGTAAAGCTTCACGGGGTCTTTCCGTCCTGCCGCGGGTAGTCGGCATCTTGACCGACACTACAATTTCGCCGGGACTCCCCTCGAGACAGCGTGGCGGTCGTTGGACCATTCATGCAGGTCGGAACTTACCCGACAAGGAATTTCGCTACCATAGGACCGTTATAGTTACGGCCGCCGTTTACCCGGGCTTCGGTTCGCGGCTTGCACCGCTCCCCTTAACCTACGGGCACTGGGCAGGTTTCACACCGCATACTTCCTCTTACGAGTTTGCGCAGTGCTGTGTTTTTGGTAAACAGTCGCCGCCACCTGGTTTCTGCGACCCGCTTCCGCACTATAAAGCACGGCATGCGGGCACCCCTTCTCCCGAAGTTACGGGGTCAATTTGCCGAGTTCCTTGAGGAGAGTTACCCCGAACGCCTTAGGCTACTAACCTAGCCCATCTGTGTCGATTTGCGGTACGGTCAGCTATGCTTCATAGGCTACGACGTTATTTCTTGGCAGTCTGGGGTCATCCCTGTTGGGGAGGACTAAGCCTCCCCTCCCCATCACCTTTCAGGCTTATTGAGGGACGGATTTGCCTATCCCTCACCCTACGGGCTTAGAGGAGGCAATCCATAGCCTCCCAGGGACTACCCTTCTGCGTCACGCCTTAGCCTCCACATAGCTGGCGCAGGAATATTAACCTGCTTCCCATCGGCTACGCCTTTCGGCCTCACCTTAGGGTACCGGCTAACCCGACCCTGATTTACATTGGATCGGAAACCTTGGGCTTCCGGCGGACAGGTTTCTAACCTGTCTTCGCTGCTACTCATGCCAGGATTCTCACTACCCTGCAGTCCATCCCTCCTTACGGTAGGACTTCAACCTACAGGGTACGCTCCCCTACCGCTTGCCAAAGGCAAGCCCGCAGCTTCGGTGGTACGCTTAGCCCCGCTAAATTTTCGGCGCAGAGCCCCTCGACGAGTGAGCTGTTACGCACTCTTTAAAGGATGGCTGCCTCTAAGCCAACCTCCTCGCTGTCTTAGGAGCTCTACCTCCTTCTCCACTTAGCGTACACTTTGGGACCTTAGCTGGCGATCTGGGTTGTTTCCCTCTCGTCCACGGAGCTGATCCCTCGCGGACTCACTGCCGCTCTACCTTTCTCGGCATTCGGAGTTTGGTTGGGTTCGGTACCCCTTTCGGGGCCCTAGCCCAATCAGTATCTCTACCTCCGAGAAGGAACGAGCGACGCTGCACGTCGATGCATTTCGGGGAGAACGAGCTATCACGGAACGCGATTGGCTTTTCACCCCTATCCACACCTCATCCGACTGTGTTGCAGCACCGACCGGTTCGGGCCTCCAGACGGTGTTACCCGTCCTTCACCCTGGGCATGGATAGATCGTTCCGCTTCGCGTCTGCAGCATGCGACTAAACGCCCTAGTTAGGACTCGGTTTCCCTACGGCTTCGCCTTAGCGGCTTAACCTCGCCGCATACCACAACTCCCTGGCTCATTTTCCAAGAGGCACGCAGTCAGGCATTAACGCCCTCCCACTGGCTTGTAGGTCCATGGTTTCAGGTTCTATTTCACTCTCCTTCCGGAGTTCTTTTCACCTTTCCCTCGCGGTACTATACGCTATCGGTCAGCCAGGAATATTTAGCCTTACCCGGTGGTCCGGGCAGATTCCCACCACCTTTCACGGGGGCGGTGGTACTCGGGAGTATGTCCCAGGAAGACCAGCAGGTTTCGCATACGGGGCTTTCACCCTCTATGGCACAGCTTTCCAGCTGTTTCTGCTACCTACTGGTTTTGTAACTTCCCGAGAGGATGGCAGTCCTCTCCGGACATATCCCACTACCCCGACGTGGCTAAGGCTGCCACCATGGCACCACGTCGGTTTAGGCTACTCCCCGTTCGCTCGCCGCTACTTAGGGAATCGCTTTCGCTTTCTTTTCCTCGGGCTACTAAAAGGTTTTACTTCGCCCGGTTCGGCTCCCTCTTGAGAGGGATGCTAGCCTATGGGCTAGCGGGTTTCCCCATTCGGGAATCCACGGATCATTGCCTGCTTGCGGCTCCCCGTGGCTTATCGCAGCTTGCCACGCCCTTCTTCCCTTCTGGCTGCCGAGGCATCCACCATGGACCCTTAGCAGCTTGGCCTACTCTTACTTCTTAATTTGTAGCTTTCTCTGTCCCTTATTCTATTGCCAAGTAGCCTCTTAATGGAGACGAGGGGATTCGAACCCCTGACCTTCTGCGTGCAAAGCAGATGCTCTCCCAGCTGAGCTACGTCCCCAAATCTTTATGGGCCTTGGTGGATTCGAACCACCGACCTTACCCTTATCAGGGGTACGCTCTAACCGTCTGAGCTAAAGGCCCCTCAGCTCTAGTTGGCAAGTTAATAGGGAAGCCAGATATGCTTATTATTTTTTCCCTTTAAAGGAGGTGATCCAGCCGCAGGTTCCCCTACGGCTACCTTGTTACGACTTCGCCCCAGTCGCCAGGCCCATCATCGGCCCCTGCCTCCCTTGCGGGTTGGCCCGGGGACTTCCGATGGACCCAACTCCCGTGGCGTGACGGGCGGTGTGTACAAGACCCGAGAACGTATTCACGGCGACATTGCTGATTCGCCATTACTACCGATTCCGCCTTCATGGGGGTGAGTTGCAACCCCCAATCCGCACTACGACAGGGTTTTTGGGGTTTGCTCCACCTTGCGGCTTCGCTTCCCTTTGTCCCTGCCATTGTAGCGCCTGTGTAGCCCAGGGCATAAAGGGCATACTGATCTGACGTCATCCCCTCCTTCCTCCGGCTTATCGCCGGCAGTCCCCTGTGAGTACCCGGCTTTACCCGCTGGTAACACAGGGCAAGGGTTGCGCTCGTTGCGGGACTTAACCCAACATCTCACGACACGAGCTGACGACGACCATGCACCACCTGTGCGGCGCGGGTACCCATAAGGGTACCCTAGTGACCTTTCGGCCACGACACACCGCATGTCAAGCCCTGGTGAGGTTTTTCGGTTAGCATCGAATTAAACCAGACGCTCCACCGGTTGTGCGGGTCCCCGTCAATTCCTTTGAGTTTCAACCTTGCGGTCGTACTCCCCAGGCGGGATGCTTAACGCGTTAGCTTGCGACACGGACAGGTTTCCCTGCCCACATCTAGCATCCATCGTTTACGGCCAGGACTACCCGGGTATCTAATCCGGTTCGCTCCCCTGGCTTTCGTCCCTCAGCGTCAGGACAGTTCCAGTCGGCCGCCTTCGCCACTGGTGTTCCTCCCGATATCTACGCATTTCACCGCTACACCGGGAATTCCGCCGACCTCTCCCTGCCTCAAGTCCAGCAGTTTGGAAGGCAATTCTGGAGTTGAGCCCCAGGATTTCACCTTCCACTTACCAGACCGCCTACGGACCCTTTACGCCCAGTAAATTCGCGCAACGTTCGGGACCTACGTATTACCGCGGCTGCTGGCACGTAGTTAGCCGTCCCTTCCTCTGTGGGTACCGTCATTATCTTCCCCACTGACAGGTGTTTACACCCCGAAGGGCTTCTTCCACCACGCGGCGTTGCTGGGTCAGCCTTTCGGCCATTGCCCAATATTCCCCACTGCTGCCCCCCGTAGGGGTGCGGGCCGTGTCTCAGTCCCACTGTGGCTGGCCATCCTCTCAGACCAGCTACCCGTCGTAGCCTTGGTGAGCTTTTACCTCACCAACTAGCTGATGGGACGCAGCCCCATCCTAAGGCGCCTTGCGGCCTTTGGAGGCTCATCATTCAATAAGCCTCTTTATTGGGTATTAGCCCCCCTTTCGGGGGGTTATCCCCATCCTTAGGGTAGGTTAGCTACGCGTTACTCACCCGTTCGCCGGTCGCCAGCACCTTCCCAAAAGGGAAGGCCTGCTGCCCCACGACTTGCATGTGTTAGGCACGCCGCCAACGTTCGCGCTGAGCCAGGATCAAACTCTCCAGTGAAAGTTTTATCCTATAAAACTCTTTTCCATTCTTATTGCATATCTGGCTTCCCTATTCTTTTGCCAAGTAGCCTGAGGCTGAGTTGCCTTTAGCTCAGCCAGTTAACCCTTCCGTCAACTGACAGATAATTAGTTTATTATATTTTTTCCTCTTTGTCAACCCTTTTTCGTTTTTTCTTTCCTATATCGAAAAGGGGTTATATATTTTATATTTCTTATTCTTTTTTCTCTCTATAAAGGGTTTATTATTTTAAACCTTTCTCTTTTTTTGTCAAGTTCTTTTTAAAAGGTGTTCTAAAA
>NZ_REFO01000006.1 GCF_003688665.1 Hydrogenothermus marinus | reverse complement strand
TTTAGCATAGCTAAATTCCTAATTTTATATTTTCAAATATTATACAGAAAGTAAAGTTTTAATAAAACTTTATATATTTTTCTATATGTAAAAAAGTCTTTTTCAGTAAACCTGTATAAAACCTTGATTTTGTTTTTAAAAATAAAATTTTGACAAGAATAGTTAAGGTTAATTTATTGTTCATATTAAAGACATTAAAAGAGGAATAACTGACTACAAGGTAATAAATTTAGTTAAAGAGCTAATAGCGAAAAATATTATTTCAGTTATAAAAAAAGATAAAATCAGGATATGAAATTTTTAAAGTAAATTTATGGATAAAGAGTAGAAATAAAAATTTAGCGAGAAATAATAAGTATGAGATATTATCTTTTTTTCATCAAGAATTTAATCCAAATTTGGATTAGATTTATACTAAATTTTTATAAGCTATTTTTTTAATTAAAGTAAATTCAAATTTATAGGATCTCAATTCCTTATAGGTAGGCTACAAACAAAATAGTTGAAACTCTGATGAAAAGTAGAAATAGAGGTTTCAATTCCTCATAGGTAGGCTACAAACAAAATAGTTGAAACTCTGATGAAAAGTAGAAATAGAGGTTTCAATTCCTCATAGGTAGGCTACAAACAAAATAGTTGAAACTCTGATGAAAAGTAGAAATAGAGGTTTCAATTCCTCATAGGTAGGCTACAAACTCGGTGATTTTATTGAAATGTTTATTTTTGATAATGCGAGTTTCAATTCCTCATAGGTAGGCTACAAACAGAAATATTAACTCCAATTGATATGAAAAATATTTGTTTCAATTCCTCATAGGTAGGCTACAAACCTGTTTTTTCTATCTCCTTATCCCCGTAGCTAATTAAAGTTTCAATTCCTCATAGGTAGGCTACAAACTGATTATGACGATGACTGTGAAGCAAGAGAAGAGTTGGTTTCAATTCCTCATAGGTAGGCTACAAACCCTTTCTTCTTTATTCATATTCTGTTGCCAAGAAACCAGCATAAATATTAGCTATATTTAAAATTTACATCAAAAAAATTTTCTTGTCAAATTGAGTTTATTTTCTGTCGACCTTCAATCCTGTAAAAATTCTTGGGGATCGACAAATCAGCATCATTATTAGCTTAGAGTTAAATTTTGGCAAAATTTTAACATCTTAAAAGTACTAAAATTTCCCTAAAATTACCTGATCGACAAATTTTTGGGAAATCCGATCTTTATGCTATAAAACTTTCTTTTAAGAATTTAAATCAATTATTAACCATCCGAGTATTTCATTAGTTAAGGTTATTTTTCTTGATTTGTTTGGTTTGTTTTCATAACCTTTTGGTGCTATTTCTTTAAATGCTTTTGCAAATAACATCTGATTTAGCTGTTTTACTAATAAATTTATTGTAATACTATGGAACCCTTGATGTTTTCCAAGTCTTAATACTAACCATTTTTTATTTGTTGCTACTTTTACAAGATCTAATCTTCGTTCTAATTTTACTAATATTATTTCTTTGTCTCTTTGATTTAAATCTGATGTATTTTTAAAATATTCTATTTCTGTTTCTAAAATACTTTCTGCAAATTCATTGCAAGCTTCTCTTAATTTTTTTAATCCTAAATATTTATAATTGTCTGAAATAAATCCTTCATATTCTTCTTTCCAAGGTATATTCATTTTAATTTTAAATTCTGTTCCTGCTTTTAAAACTTCATGTAGTTCTTCAAAACTTCCTGAAGCTCCTATTAGTTTTATATCATCTACTTCTAAGCATTCTTCTGGATTTTTTAAATCTGTATCTGACACTATTAAAAATCTTAAAAAATCTTTTTTTCCGTCATTTTCTTTAAAATCTCCTCTAAAAACATAATTTTCCCATTTTTTTGATAATCTTTCAAAGTTTTTCTTTATTTCTTTTTTATTTTCTCCTCGTAGGCAGTTTTCATAATCTTTTAGGAAATTTTCTTTTAATTTTTTATCTTGATTGAATTTGTCTTTTAGGATTTTGTAAAAAAGTGCTGTTCTTATTGCTCCTTTTATTTCTGTTCCTGGTATATAAACTTCATTACCTTCTTTTATAAAGTCCCATATCTGTTTATACTCATTTCTATGGTTTTTGATTTTTCCTTTTATTTCAATTGTGTATTCTGACTCTATATTTAGTTTCCAAGCTTTTATAATATCTCCAATATTTTTTGTTAATGGATTTCTTTCTATTTCTGCAGTTAGATTTATTAATCTTTGTTTGTTATTTTTTATGCTATTTACTACTTTTTCAAATTTATATATTGATATTTTATTGTTATCTATTGAATATGCCCAGTTATTTATTTGTTCTCCATTTCCTATATGTATTGGTGAAAGGGTTTTTAATTTATATTCTGGCATTTATTTATTCCCTCCTTGTATATATAAAGGAAACGCAAGTCCATACTGATAAATATTTTTTCCTGCTTTTTGATTTTTTATTAAATTTCCATAGTAATTTGAGTTTTCTTTTACTTTTATCTGACTTCCTTCTTTTAGGTAAAATACTTTATTTTTCCAAATATCCATTCCTTTAAAATCATAATTGTTATCAACAGCTCCTCTAAATGTGAAATAATCATAAAAACTTTCTTTGTAATTTATTTTGTTATCTGGAATTACTGGTGATAAAGTTATAAATCTATCTGTTTTATTTGTGAAATATTCTTTGAGTTGTTTTATTTCTTCAAGTTTTCCAAATTTTACTTTTCCAAATCCTATAGATCTATTTCCGCCAAGTCCAATATCTTCTATAACTTTTAAACTGCTTTCTATTTTTTGTTTTATTTCTTGGCTTTCTACTGCTAAAAAGAAATATCCTTCTGATATTGCAACTATTTCTTCAAAATAAAGTTCTCCACCTTCTCCTGTAGAACCTGTAATTCTATCTATTGATGCATGTGGAATATTATCAACTGTTGCAAATTTTGTAGTTGATAAGTTTATCTCTTCTAATTTTAAATTCAGCTCTAACTCATCTTGTATTTTTCCTTGTAGTATTTCTGTAAATAAATCTATCGGGATAAAGTTAATCCTTTTAAATTTTTTAAAGTCTATTTTTTGATTTGTGCTTTTTCTTATTGATTTTAGTATTGGTTTTGGTAGTAATAAATTTTTATCTTGTTTTGGAAATATTGAACTTATTAAAAATGGAATATTACCTTGTTCAAAATTATTTAGTAGTTTTATTAAATCTTCTTCTCCATATAAAAGTCTATAAGCCCAAGATATTGCTCCAAAAATTGTGTAAGCTGACGGTAATGATTTAAAAACTGAGTATGGTGTAATATCTACTTTATATATATTCATTGCTTATACCTTATTTTTGAAAGTTTTTTAAAGCTTCAGATACAGATTTATATTCTCCTTTTAATTGTGGTTCTGACTGTCCTATATAATAGGATCTATCTTTGAAATATATTTTTATATCTTTAAATATAACTCTACCGTTTCCTCTTGAACCTCCACCACCTAAATAGTTATCTTCTACTCTTTTCATTCCTTCAAAGATTATTCTTATTCTATTATGATCTTCTTCGTCATAAACTTCATAGCCTATTTCTACTTCAAATTCTGAGCCTGCTGGCACTCTTTCTTGTTGTCTTGGGTTTGCTTGTGCTGTAATTCTATCTATTGCGTTTTCTGTTTTTACTTCTGTATATAATCCTGCTCCAAGTTCTTCTTCCCATTTTTTGATTGTTTCTGCTGTTGGATATGCATCATAAACTTTAATTCTTACTGGTCCTGCTATTTCTGAAACTTCTTTTAAATCTGATACTCCAACTCCAAAAGTTATAGCTACATCATTAAGTTTGTTAGGGTTTTCAGGATCTTTTATTTCAAACTTACTTTTTATATTTCCTTTTTTGTCTTTTGCTATTTTAACAAGTTTATACTGCCATTCAAGTAAACTTCTCATTTTTCCTTTTAATGAGGAACCAGGAATATATGGTATTCCTTCTTTTATTTCTCTGCCATCTGGTAAAGTTAAAGATATAGGTGTTTTTATGACTGGATTATCTATTCCGCCTATTTCAAAACTTTCTTTTGAACCTCCTATGTGTAGCCCTGTTAAGCAATATATATTAGCTTTTATTAAGTATGTTCCTTTAAATTCTAAATTCATACTTTTACCCTCCTTTATTCATACTGTTTATTATAAGCAACTATTGCTGTCATAAATTCTTCAAATGCTTTAAAATCTTCTTTATCTGTAGAGTTTTTTAGTTTGTCTAAGCATGCAACAAGTAGATTATAAAAATCTTTTGGTAGTAAATTTCTTCCTTTTGCATAAGCAAGTTTTGGATATAAAAGATATAATTCTGTGTTATCTTCCGATAATCCTTTTATTTTTTTATCGCATATATCTTTTATCTCTGCAAATATTTTTCTAAGTTGAGAGGTTTTTAATGAGGTACCTGATTTTCCTTTCTTTAATTGTCTAACTATTTCGTCTGCCCACCCATTTGGAATAGCAAAAGTTTCTGGCTTTAAAACTTCTGAAAGTTTATTAGCCTTTTTTATCTCTGTTGTTATTTCATCTATGAAATTTTTCTCTTTTTCTTTTGTATTCTTCATTTTAAACCCTCCTTTTTTATATATAAACAAAATTTTTTAACTTTTCTGACTTCTTGTTTTCAATGAAACATAATTTGTTAAAAAGGTTAATTTCTTCATAATTTTTTCCTCAAATAACATTTTTGCTATTTTTTCTTTAAAATCTCCTTTTATGTTTCTCGCAATATAGTATTGTGCGTAAGGATAAAACATTGGATTTGGTTTTTCTTTATAAGGAAATACTAATTTATCTTCTTGTGTTTCATCTTTCAAAAACTGCTCTTTTAATCTATGAACTGCATATATAAATCCTCTTTGTAATTCTTGCTTTTCAATAAGTTCTTCTAATTTATCTGCCTGTTCTTTTATCTCTTCAAGCTCATCCCAAGTTATTACATCTCCTAAAACAGATATTCTATTTTTTCCTTTTTCTTTTGCTATATCTTCTGACTCACCTGCTATTTCTGCCGCTGTTTTTATTGGAAATTTTGGTTTTACTTGTATATATCCTGCTGATATTGTTATATTTGGATTATAACAGGTGAATTCTTTAAATTTATCATTTATTAGTTTTGCTACTTCTATAGCTTTATCCCAAGGTGCTATTAAGAAAACATCATCTCCACCTGAATAAAGTATATAAAATAGGTTGTCTATTTTGAAATTTTTATCTTTTTCTTTTGCTTTTACTTTTCCTGTTAAAGATTCACATATATTATTTAAATATCCTGCAAAAAATAAATCTAACATTCTACTTATTGTAGCAATTCTTGAAATGGATATTTTTCCTTTAAGTCCAAAACTAAAAAGTTTTCCAAGATTATCTACATCCATTCTTAAAATTCCTATTCTGCTATCTCCTTCTGAGTATTCTGCTAAAAGTGTAAATGAAACTATCTGATCTTTATATATTATTTCTTCTTCTCCTGTTTCTTCTGGTAATATTTTTGTGGTAGCTTTTGGAACAACTTTTCCCATAAATTTAAATCCTGTTGAGTATCTATTTAAAGAAGTATCATTAATTTTTAATATCTCTACTACATTTTTATCTTTTGAAAAATTTATTAAATCTTCTTTATTTTCTATTAAATAGACTGTGCCAAACTCATCAAAAGATATAGCTCTTTCATTTTTGCTATTTTCTTTTTTTATTGAAAATATTAAATACTTAGTATTTGGTAAAATTTGCCCTATATTTTTAAATTTTTCACATAAATCACAAACTTCTTTTGATTCTCCAATTAGATATGTATTACAACTTGGACATTTTTTCTTGTTTTCTTTAATTTGGTTTGATTTGTAATTTAAAACTTCAAATATTTTCCCTGTTTCAAGTAAATAGTTAAATCTTTGTTTTTTTGCATTATCTAAATTTTCATTTAATCTTTCTAATACTTTTTGATAGTTTGTTTCAAGTTCTTCAGGTGAGTATTCATATTTTCCTATTGCTAAGCCTAAATCTGCTTCAAAATTTTCTGCTAAAAACTGATTTATCTTTATTTCTATCTCTTTTAATTTTTCTTTATTTTCTTCTGTATTTGCAATTAGTATTTCAAAAATTCCACCACCACTATAAAGAAGATTTGTAATAGGATATCCAAGCTGATTTAGTATATATTTTGATAAAACTTCTGGAAGTAAAGCTATATAAAAACTTCTTCCTCTAAGTCTTTTAGCTACTCCTCCCTGCCCTTGATGAACTTTATATATAAATTTTTGAATTCCACTTATATCACCTTTTAAATGTAAAAACAATTTTTCTTTTTTTGTTTTTTCCCAATTTTTATTAAAATCTTTATTTGAATCTGCAAAAACAGTAGCAACTGCTGATAAAATCCTTGAATGGTCAAATAAAGATATATCTGGATAATGTTTTGTATAATTTTCTTTATCAAAGGTTGATGCTGGAATACACCAAAGATATTTATAAAGTAGATGATATATTAAACTAAAAATCTTTTCAGGATGCTCTGAAAATTTCAGATTTACATTTTTTAATTTTTCATTGAACTCATTTTTAAATTTTTGCCAATGTTCTTTATAATCTCCTAAAATTTCATTTTTAGTTTTTTCATTTAAATCAATAAATGCTTCTTCTAAACTTTTTGGAAATATATCTTTTGATAGATTTAAAGGTGATATTTTATAAAAATAGTTTGATTTTATAACTTCTTTATTTAGTTTTAGATTTTCAAAAATACTTCTAAGTCTTGGATTTTGCTCTGCAAATTCAACAAGTTGTTTTTTCTGATCTTCTGGTAAAACATCTACATTATAAATAGTTTCTTCTTTTGCCCTTTCTGAAGAAGATATCCAATCTGCTTTTTGAATTAGATATTGTATTTCTGAGTTTGGCTTGTGGTGATAAACACCATCTAATATTTTATCTATTTCATCTTTTGAAAATACTGCTTTAAATCCTTCTATTAATTCTTCATTTATGGCTCTATAGGATAAATAAGCATGTGCATATCCAAATTCCTTTTTTTGATTTTCAGATGTTTTTATATGTGTAGCTCTTTGATAAAATTTTCCTATATCGTGAAAAAATCCTGCTAAGGATATTAAATATTTTGTATTTTTATCCATATCATCCCCCTTTTCTCTAAAACATTTTTATTTTTATCATAAAATTCTCTTGTTAGTCAACCTTATATAAACAATAATTTTTGTAATTTCTGACAATTTTTAGTAGTCATCATCCCAACTATTATTCCAAGTATCATCCCAATCATTATTTAAAAAATCATCATCGTAGCAAATATCATGATATATATTGGAAGCAAGATGGCAATAAGCAGGATCGGTAATATAATCATCATCAGAAAAATAAGAGGTTGAAGGTGAACTACTCCCCGCCCTTACGGACGGGGAGCTTCTGAGGGAGTTTGACAGCTTAACGCTGTCCTTATCCCTCCTGGCAGGTTCACGCTGCCAATACTCCTATCCCCTCATCAAGCAGGGATTTGGAGATACCTTTTAGTCTGTAAAGCCGTATCTTTACTACCTTCTTTAATCCTGTTATAAGGTCAAACCACTTTTTCTTAAACTTCCTTAAGATGT
>NZ_REFO01000005.1 GCF_003688665.1 Hydrogenothermus marinus | reverse complement strand
TATATATATATACTAAGAAAAGAGAAAAAATAACTTCTATGAAATTTTATTTACACAATGTGTAAATCTATTTTCATAGAAGTTTGACAGTTTTTTGTTCAATGAAATAGTCAAACTTTTGACTATTTCATTGGTAATATTTCATAAAAAAGCATTTCACTAACTTTAATATGAGTATTCAGTTTTAAATTTGCTTTTTTCATTAAATTACAATACAATAATTTTATAGGTTCTAAAACGGCTACTTGAAAATAGAATAAGTAGGCCTATTTAGTTCAGATTTTATTTTTTCTAACTTTTTATGAAAATACATAACAAATTTTGATATGTAGTTGCATTTTGAATAGAAAATATATTTCTGTGTAAGTTGGTTTTTTATAATGCTTTGCGAGAATATAACAGAAAATATATTTGCATTACTGGAGGTTTGATGCAACTTACTATCATTTGCGAGGATTTTTAAAAATTTTTAAATCCTCTGAAAAGTGCAAAATTACTTGATTAGAGCAATTTTTTTTATTAACTTAAATTAACGGGTTTTATCTGAACTATATGGTATGTAAAGTTCATATACAAAGACAAGGAAAAAGCTTTTCAAGAAGCAGTTTTATCTGAACTATATGGTATGTAAAGCATTTGATATGAAAAAAAGACTTCCTAAATTTGATAAGTTTTATCTGAACTATATGGTATGTAAAGCTATCATCATTTCTGCTGATGCATAAATACCAATTAGTTTTATCTGAACTATATGGTATGTAAAGTTTGCCATAGTTGCTATATTCCTATACGGTACAAAACCGTTTTATCTGAACTATATGGTATGTAAAGATCTAAAACTTTTTATCTTTTTTTTCGCTTCCCGTTTGTTTTATCTGAACTATATGGTATGTAAAGGTTTTATTTATCAATCAATATTTAAGATTTAAGAGTATTGTTTTATCTGAACTATATGGTATGTAAAGATATACTGAGTACCTACTGGAACGTTAGATATGAAGGTTTTATCTGAACTATATGGTATGTAAAGGCAGTTTTATTAAAAACACCGCCACATAAAATCAAAGTTTTATCTGAACTATATGGTATGTAAAGTGATCTGTTATGAGCCAATTATTGAATAGCATTGCCCCGTTTTATCTGAACTATATGGTATGTAAAGCTTATTGCAGTATATCTTGGTGGACCTATAAAAACTAGTTTTATCTGAACTATATGGTATGTAAAGATTTCAATGCTGATATGGTTCTTGAGTTTTGTTCTAGTTTTATCTGAACTATATGGTATGTAAAGTTACTGCGTAGATGTAGATAATGCAAAAGTTATCAGTGAGTTTTATCTGAACTATATGGTATGTAAAGCAGTTTGAAAAAGTAAAAGAGCAAATAATAAATGTTTTAGTTTTATCTGAACTATATGGTATGTAAAGGTTGTAGATAAAGATACAAATATAGTATACAATCCTCTAAGTTTTATCTGAACTATATGGTATGTAAAGACTTCTAAGTCATCTATTGTGACTTTATCTATAGCTGTTTTATCTGAACTATATGGTATGTAAAGTTGTAAAAAGTCTACAAAAGGAACATAATAAACTTTGTTTTATCTGAACTATATGGTATGTAAAGGAGTATACTGATTTTATATTTATAATGGAATATATAGGATTTTCATTGGACCATAGGGATTAAGACATAAATAATGTAAAAGAAACAAGCATCTTATTCAATTGAAATAAATCTTTTTCTACTTATTCAGAACCGATCCTATATAATATTTTTCACTATTGCCTGTTCGTTATTTATCAATGCTTACAATAGAATACTTATTTAAACTTATTAATTTTCAAGGATTTACCATAATGCACCTTATGGTAGTGTGTTTTACAGAAAAATGTCTGTTATACTGATTATATAGAAATCTCATTTTTTTATAATCTCATTAATAATAGCTATTGATTAATAATCTTAAAGCTGTTCCTTTTCAGGAATAAATCAATCATCATCACTATAAAGGCTTGGGCGAACTCCAAAATAACGAGAAACAATATCATCATCTTCTTCCATTTCTTTCATAAAGCAAGGGTCAGGTTCAAATAATTCATCTGCTTTTTCTGGATTGAATATTTTAAACAAAATAAATATAAAGGAAACTAATCCTAAAAAGCCAAACAGTCCTAAATACATTATTTCAACCATTTTAATCACCTCTATATTAGGTTTTGTTATTCTTTATTTTTTTATAGCGTCTATTCTATTTTTTATTTTTTATTCTTCTCTTTTTTTAAGTGATTTAATCTTACTATTAGCTCTAAATTTTCAATAGTTTTAACTGTCCTATGCCAAGTTTTTTTGAAATTCTCATCTAATCCAATTACTATAAGACTTAATTGATCCAGTTCTTCTGCTAATCTTTTAGCCTCTTCTTCATTTTCAGCAAATCCTAAAGAGATAAGTTCATTTATCAGGTCTTCTAAATATATCTTTTTCTCTTTTTCAATTCTTTTAAGATGAGGAAGTATTTTTCTGTATCTTTCAATATCTTCATAATCCAACCTGTCTAATATCTTGCTCATCTTACTTGCCTCCTTATTTTTTAATTTGTTAAAATTTTACTATAAAATATCTGAAATTTTTAAAGTTATAGCTATCTTTTTGGAATATCTTCTAAAAAAGTCAGTCATTCATCATCACTATAAGGACTTGGGTAAACATAGCGAACCGCATACCCGCTGTTAGGCGACGTTTCGGCTTTCATTTTCTAATCAGTCCGTCAATTTCTGATCTCTTAGATGGTTCTGTATAAAATGTCGCGTCATCATGATCCCATTTGACTCTATCTCTACTGTCTTGTTTTATATATCTTTTACACAGCAATGAGTAAATTGAGGGTAACAATTCTTCGCGAGACAAACCGACATTATCACATATTGTTCTGAAACTTAATCGATGGGGGCTTTGTCTAAGAAGTCTTAATATGTTTAGTTCAATCTCATTTAGTGTGGTTGAAAACTGTTTTGCGTCGCGATTGGAACTTGAAAAAACTATATTGCCATTTCTAAAAACGATCAACTCCCCAGCGTGAAAGTTTTCCCACCGCTCATTGGTTAATGGTCTCGTAGCAATGATAAAGCCTTTTTGAGATGGTTCTTTTTCTTCCGAGAGGTTGATTTCAAAATCTTCATCTTCCAGACGCACTGTATTGAAAGGAGCTTTTCGATGAACGAAACAAAGACCATTATAACTTTTTTCATCATGGTAACAGAATAAATGTTCTCCATCAGAAAAGATACAATTGAAAGTGCCTTTTTTGTTAATGGTTTTTAATAGATCCCACAACCATCTAAAATCTTCAGATGTCCATCGATTTATGTTTCTTTCTTCAATGCGATTGAGGATATAACAAAATATATGCTCTGAATCAGTTTCTCCTACAGGTCTAAATCTACCTGTTGATAATCTCTTATAATTATGTAGTGTACCGTTATGGGCAAAAACAAATTCTTTACCATTTAGTTCTCTTTGAAAGGGATGCGTGTTCATATGGCTCTTTGACCCAACGCTTGTATATCTTACATGTGAAATAAATATCTTTGATTTAATTCGCGGATAGTTTTTTATGAATTCTGATAAGGAACTTTCTCCTGCTTTTATTGGTTCTTTTATCACTTGGACAGATGTATCTGGATAATAAGCTATTCCCCATCCGTGTGGATTGATCTCTCCTCTATGGCGGAATCCTCTAAATGATAAAGTTGGTTTGATAGGCTTATTGAATGCTATCCCCAATAGTTCACACATTTTTTCACCTCTTAATCGGAATTTCGCCTAACGTTTTCAGGCTATACGAAGTTCCGCCTTTGGCGGAATTTGGGCGAGTGAAACGAGCCGTATAGCCCGTGTTATATGACCCGAACGAAGTGAGGGCAAGGAGCGAAGCGACGAAGCGTTCCGCCCGCCGAGCATTTTCATTATTATTTTTCATTTTAACCAAACCAGAAATCAATTAAATTTTTAATTGCATCTTTGAAAAGTTCTGGTGGTTTTATTCCTAATACTAAATCACCATTTTTATTTAACAAGAAACCTATTTCAATTTCAATAATCTTTCTTTCATGTCCTCCATATAATACTACTGTGCGAATTATTTTATATTTTGGATAATATTTTTTAATGTATCTTTTCTCAATTTCTTCAAAATTATTTAGTTCTTCTATTGCTTTATGTCTAAATTCATATTTTTTACCTTCAATATTTATAATTTCATATCTTCCAAAGTCAATCAAAATTAAATCAGGAATGCTTATAATTTTACTTTTATCACCTTTTTTGTATGCATCTCTGTCAGCATATTTTTCTAATGGTATTGGTTTTCCATCTTTTGTTATGAAATATCCCTTTTCACAACCAGCATGATTTTCAAATATTGCATCTCCGTTAGTGAAATTTTCAACTACTATATGGATAAAAATTGTTCCAAGTTTTTCACTTTCACTTTCATATTTCCAGTATCTTCTATCTCTTACCGCTTTAGGAACTTTCAAATTTTCAATTTCTATATTTAACATGTTCGCAATTTTTATAAATTTGTTATGCGGTGTTAGATGACGTTGATTTAGGCTATGATTTGTTATTACAATTCTTCCTTCCCACCCTAATTTTCTCAATGTTGCAGAGATTAGACTCAAAGCACCTATATTTGGATCATGAGCCAAAGAATTTGATTTAATCAATCTACCACTAATCTTTATTACATTGCCTTGTTTGTGTATCAAAATAGGTATATTTCCTCTTGGTGGTTTCCTCATAGAATTTTTAAAATTAATTAGTTCATCTACTGACGAAAAAGGTTTAAAAATTTTAGGATCTAATTTTTTACCTAATATTTCTACACCCAATGTTAATAAACATCTTGTTCCAAAAATATATGTATCTGTTGGTTCAGGCTTTTGTTTAATTTTTAAATTATATAACATAATTTTTCTTATATTTGGATAATAGTAATCAATATAAACAAATTTCGAAGCTCTCTGAAATACTCCAGTATTCCTACTTTCACTATCATCTGTTTTGGTTTCTTCTATCGCGTATAATGGAATATTGTCTTCTGTAGGTTCTTTATCTTGATAAAAAACCAAAAAATCAACAAAACTGCTATAACCACTTACAATTTTTAAAAATACTTTATTTATCTTATTGGAATGAAAACCGACAACTTCATATAAGAAAGTAAATCTCCTATCTTTATTTAAAATAGGTAATACCCTTATTGTATCTATAAAACAAGCAATTTTATTATCTTTTGCAAATTTATATAAAATTTTAGCTATTACTTCCCTTTTAGGCCTTTCTTCAGTTAATATCCACAGATTTTTCTTATTCATGTTTAAGCCTCTTTACGAAATATTAAAATAAATTGATGGAATTGATTGCTTACATAACTGAAAGGATACCCAAATGGATATAAATTCTGTGCTTTATCAAACCAAATTTTATATCCTTTAAACTTAAGACTCCTTATTTCTGATAAAGTTGAAACGATATCTGCATGTAGCATATTATGATGATTTTTATCTGGCTGCAAATCTTTTATAAATATTACAATATATTTTCTTTTCTTAAGGTACTGAACGGCTTTCTCAATGATTTCTTTCAGTGCTTGTAAGTAAGCATTATAATTAATATTTCCTATATCTCTTGGATTGGTGGTAAATGGAGTGCTAAATCTCTTCCCTCGTTTTTTTGCTTTATCTCCTGTTTTTGGTCTTGCTTGCATATTACAATAAGGAGGATCAGTAAGAATCAAATCAAAAAACTCTCCTAAATCTTCAAAAATTAATGGTATGTTTTTTGCATCTTCCACAATAGTTATTTGTTCTTTGAGTCCTAGTTTTTTTGAAACTTCTTTATACACTTCTATATATTTTTTTGAAATATCTATGCCTACCGCATTTCTTCTGCATAAAGAAGCACCTAAAAGAGTCCCACCAACACCCATAAATGGATCAAATACCCAACCACCTTCTTTAGTAAAAAATTCAATTATATTTTTCATTAGTTGTGGAGGCTTAGGAGAAGGATGAATTTTCCTTAATTCATGTCCATAAGATTCTTTTCCAGTGGTTGGATAATTCGTTATTTCAATGGAATTAAGAAAAAAGAGCCATTTCCTTCCACTTAAATTATTTAATTCATTTCTAATATCATAAACTTCTCCATCTGGACCAATATAAGAAAATTTGCTCTTTTTTTTATAGCTTCCTTTCTTTATTTCGTCTCTGAAATCCCTAAAGGGAAATGGTTCAAACTTATTCAATAGTTCTTTAAACTTTACCATCTTTCTTTCACCCCAATAAATAGATACTCACTAATTTTATTTTTCTTGGAATTATTATTACTTTTAAATCTCCTATATGGAATTTCGTAAAATCTTATTCTTTTTATTCCACTATCTTCAAGTATTTGGATTATTTGATTTTTTGAAAGCAAACCTTCACTATTATAACTTATAATGATATATTTTGCTTTTAGACCATTTAGTAATTTTAAAAAAGCGTCTTCAACTTCTTTCTTACTACAAAATACAGACTTCTCCTTATCTCCATATTCCCTTATCCCTGTTTTACCTTTAATTTTAGGATTGTCATATTTTGCTATTGTTTCTAACATATGATAATTAGCAATATACTGCCTTGAATTATAAGGAGGATCTATATAAGCAATATCGCATGTTATTTTCTCTAATAAATCAAAAATATTCTCATTGTAGGCTACATGTGTAAATTTGCTTGGTATCGCTTCTATATATTTTAGAATAAGAGGTTTGTGTGCTCTCGGGTCCCAAAATTTATTGAATGCTCCATAAGTACCTGATATATTTGCTACTTTTTGAACGGCAAGAAGTAAACTTGTTAAAAGATAAAAATACTCATCATCTGATATATAATCTTCCTTAAACCATTCTTCTATTTGTATCCTTACACTATCTATTTTCATTCCATTTTTAAGCGAGAAGTATTTTCTCTCCACCCCATCAATATCTTTACTAGCTGGAGTGTAATGTTGATATATAAAACCTTCAGTACCTTTTAAGGTATTGAGATAATTTAAAATCTGGTTAATTCTTTTTCTTGGTTCTTTTGAAAGATTATTAAGATTTAAATTAGAAAAAGAAGGAAGATTATTTATTACAATTAATCCGCGTTGGAGAACATATGAAAAATAGAGATTATCATTTGAGATTATTGAATACATTTTTTTAAAAAATCTTCCAACTACAGTACTACCACTAAAAACATCAAAAAAAGAATGGCCTGTGATACCCTCTTTTTTCAAAATTTTATATATATTAAATAACATATTATACTTGCTTCCAATAATCCTAAACTGAGGAATTTCTTTAAGAGGAACTACTTCCAAAGTTTCACCGAATAAAGTTTTATTCATCATTGTCCATCTCCTTACTTTTCAATTTATTTTCCATAAAAATCTCAAACTGCTTTTTTCTTTTCAACAAAAGATATTAGCTCGTTCACATTTTTATTTTTAATTAAATCTTTAAGATATGTTCGTTCCTCATCTGTTAGTTTTAGCCACGGGAAGGTTTGAATTAATTTCTTAACCTGCGATAACCCAAGATATTTTCGTGTATATTCGCTATTAGAATATTTGTAAGTAGTCATATCCTGATATCCTTCATTAATCCCTTGGAAATATTCCAAGTATTTTTGTGTTTCCTTATGCTTCACAATATAGCCAATATACAAGTATGGTGGATTTGTTATATGGTAAATAGGTAAGTCTAAATTGAGCAAAAACTTTGGATAGTTTTTGATTGTATCCCTTTGAAGGATATTTTGTGCAGCAATTCCTTTTGGAATTCCATATTTTACTGCATTTTGAATAGCTTTTTCAACTAATTCTTTTTGAATCTCAAAGAGAAAAATATGTTTTTTAAAAAATTCTACTCTCTCGTTTTCTGGGATTAATTCCAATATTGGTAGTATGAGGTTTCCTTCTCCTGCAAACAAATCAACCCATGTATAATTGTAAAGATTATCCTTTATTTCTGGTAATATAAATTCTTTGAATATTTGAACAGGAGTTAAATGTTCTCCGTATGTTCTTCTTTTTTTGTTTAATGACGCCATGTTTTTCATCTCCTTAATGAAATTGCCGCCAAATTTTTAAATCTTCCTCCAAGGCGACGGCGGGCATTTCACTTAACGTTTCCTTTTTACCCCACATAGTTCAGATAAAACAATATTATTCATAATATCCTCGTCAACATTTATGCTATACAACTTTTTAACCCACATAGTTCAGATAAAACGAAGTACCCGGAACAAGATGAAATTATTAATGCTATCTTTTTAACCCACATAGTTCAGATAAAACAATAAGACCTTTTGAGCAAAATCCTGAAAATGAATATGACTTTTTAACCCACATAGTTCAGATAAAACTCTTGACGGAAGCTATCTAATCAGGTTTCCAAAAGACTTTTTAACCCACATAGTTCAGATAAAACTTATCAGCTCTTTGACCTCTGCATCTTCAAGAACCTTTTTAACCCACATAGTTCAGATAAAACAAGAAATAAATTAGCAAATTTAGAGGAAAAAGCAAGGCAAACTTTTTAACCCACATAGTTCAGATAAAACTTCTAACGCCTTTTTTCTTGTTCCTTTTACTGCTACATACTTTTTAACCCACATAGTTCAGATAAAACAGGCTTAATATGAAAGCAAACATATACAAAGATTTAGTTGTCTTTTTAACCCACATAGTTCAGATAAAACAAAAAACATTACAGAAGAGATTGTAGAAAACGCTTGGTACTTTTTAACCCACATAGTTCAGATAAAACTAATCTGACTTTTTTTCATATTGTTTTTTTCATTTATCTTTTTAACCCACATAGTTCAGATAAAACTATACAAATAACGAAGAAATACAAAATTTATCTAGAATTACTTTTTAACCCACATAGTTCAGATAAAACCGGCAGGGTGTATGGAAAGCCCGCCTAGACTAACAACGAAGTTGTGCCCCCTTTTTAACCCACATAGTTCAGATAAAACAGTAGGATTCGAACAATATAAAAACCACGTTCACTCACCTTTTTAACCCACATAGTTCAGATAAAACTCAGAATTTTCTTGATATTACAGATAGCAATAAAGTACTTTTTAACCCACATAGTTCAGATAAAACATTCCTCATAAGTCTTCTTCTGGCCAGTGTTTACAAATATCTTTTTAACCCACATAGTTCAGATAAAACCTCAAAGCTCGCGGTTAATCAATTAAATTATTCCCGCTTTTTAACCCACATAGTTCAGATAAAACTAATATCCTTATCATCGTTTTTTTGTCTTCTCAAAACTTTTTAACCCACATAGTTCAGATAAAACTTGCTTTTTCTTCTAATTCGGTATTCCTTAATATTTCTTTTTAACCCACATAGTTCAGATAAAACATTGTCGTAGTTCAATTCCAGAGCCTTTCAGATGAAGAACTTTTTAACCCACATAGTTCAGATAAAACTGTTAGTTCTTCTGCTGTGTTGTTTGATGTAATGAACTTTTTAACCCACATAGTTCAGATAAAACCCGTTAATTTAGGTTAATAAAAAAAATTGCTTTAATCAAGTAATCTCGCATTTTTCAGAGGATTTAAAAATTTTTAAAAATCCTCGCAAATGATAGTAAGTTGCATCAAACCTCCAGTAATGCAAATATATTTTCTGTTATATTCT
>NZ_REFO01000004.1 GCF_003688665.1 Hydrogenothermus marinus | reverse complement strand
TGAATTTCCTAAAGAAAGGATGGAACAGGAAAACAAAAATGGATAAAGACCAAAAGGAAATAGAACTTAAAAAAATAGATATAGAACAGAAAAAAATTAAAAGTAGAAAAAATAAAATTTAACGTATTCAGTTAAAGAGTAGTTTTTGATTTTTAATGAAATTGAAAAAATGTTTTTAAAGCTTTAAATTTGCTTTAACTAAATAAACGCCCTAAATCCGCTTCTACATAGAATTCTTAAAGCTATTAAAATCTTATAGATCCATTTTTCTAAAAATTTGTCGATCAGGTAATTTTAGGGAAATTTTAGTGCTTTTAGGATGTTAAAATTTTGCCAAAATTTAACTCTAAGCTAATAATGATGCTTATTTGTCGATCCCCAAGGATTTTTACAAGATTGAAGGTCAACAGAAAATAAACTCAATTTGACAAGAAATTTTTTTTAATGTAAATTTTAAACATAGCTAATATTTATGCTGGTTTCTTGGCAATAGAATATGATAAAGAATAAAGGGTTTGTAGCCTACCTATAAGGAATTGAAACAACTAATAATAGGTCTTTGTAGAAGGTCATTTTTCAAGTTTGTAGCCTACCTATTAGGAATTGAAACTATGAATCGTTAGCCTTCCTGTAGTTGGATTTTTCTTGTTTGTAGCCTACCTATAAGGAATTTAAATTCTGTGATTACCTGATATTCTTGTGGGCACTCCTATTGTTTGTGGCCTACCTATAAGGGTTTTCCTAAATCTTACCTAATCCCTTGTTTATCAATATTTAGGATAGAACATTTATTTTAAATTATTGATTTTCAAGGATTTACCATAATTTAAGTTATGGTATTGTGTTTATGGTAAAATTATTCATGTTTAATCAGAAGTGCAAAAATGTATGATGAAATAAGCTTCAAAGTAAACTTTTACCTGAACAAGCTTAAAAAAAGAGGATTATCAGATAAAAGTATTGATACATATAAAAACTTACTTAAACATTTTGAAGACTGGTTTGATGAATATGGCTTAATATCTGAAGACAATCTTATATTAGTGGAAACTGATATTGAAAAGTTTATCCAGTATCTAAAATCTAAAAATCTATCTCCTACCACCATCAAGATGATCTTAAATAGAACTAAAGAATTTATAGAGTTTTCTGGTGGTAAATGGCTTGCTGATAAAAGAATATACAGAGAAAGAAATAAAACTGAAAGTGCAAAACCTTATAGTGAAATAGAACTTAAACAAATTTTAAACTATCTAAAAGCTACCAATAAAATCTATTACCAACTTGCTCTAACTTTGTATGGCTTTGGACTTAGAATATCAGAAGCTACTAATCTACTTCCTGATGACATTATAGAAAAAGAAAATCAAATCTTTGTAAGAGTTAGAAGTGAAATATCGAAATTCAATAAATCAAGAGAAGCTCCATTAATTTTAAAAGATAAATACAGAGAAGATTTTATAGAGTTTATAGTTAAAAGGAAAAATCCAAAGTTAAAAGATAAAACACTATTTACTTATTACAATGATATTCAAAAAAGAATAGTTGTTATAGATAGACATAATGTTAAAAGTTATTTTCATAAAATTTCAAAAGAACTTGGAATAAATATAACTGCACATAGATTTAGAGATACATATATAAGCTATATGGTAGCAAAAGGAATAAAGCCGTTAACCGTTGCTAAATGGGTAGGGCATAAGGATATAACAACTACCTTAAAATACTATACCAAGTTGACTACTAAAGATGAATTAGAGGAACTTCAAAAGATTTAACAAGGAGAAGTTTATGAAAATCATAATAAGAATTCCTGATGAAATAGTTTATAAGATAGGAAAAAGAGCAATAAAAGAAAAAATTGAAAAAACTTTAAATTTTTTAGAGTTAGAAGAACTTATGAAAGAAATATCTGAAGACATAAGGAAAGTCTATACCGAAGAAGAATACTGGAAGGAAGTAGAAAAAATACGTCAAGAAGCTTGGCAAGAATACAAAAAAGGGCTTGATTTAGAATGAAAATAGCTATAGATAAAATATTATTTTTTAACATTAAATGAAAAATGAACAATATTAATATAGAGTTTACAGATCAAATATATAAATTTATAAATCTGTATCGGGATTTAATAGACAAAGCTAAAAAAGATTTGATTAATCCTTTTGATATATCCATAGATGATTTAAAACAGCTTACAGGTGATAATATACTTACAAATGGCTTGATTATATCTTTGCTTTCAAAAATAATAAAGCTTAAAGCAGAATATTTAGAAAAACAGCTTTCTGGTAATGACAAAGAAAAGCAAATAAAATCAGTATTTAAAGAAGTTTTAAAAGAAGAAACTAATCTTGAAGAAGATGATATAGAAGCTTTATTAATGGAAGAAAGCATTAGAGAAAAACTTAGGAAACCTAAATCTGTAAAACCTCAAAGGATTTCTTATCAAACATTCCAAGAAATAACTAAAAATCAGATAAAAGATGTATTGTTTGAAGACACTGACTATAATACATATGCGTTAGAAATAGCTAAACAAATACAGCAAGGCACATTTAGAATAAAAACTTATAAAGATTTTATAGGTTTAATGTTTGCTATATATCTGTTTGGTTTAGAAATAAATAATTTAAAATCTTATATCTAATAAGTTTCTTTCAATATTTCTTCAATTTTTTTCATTAAAATATCTATCTGTCTTTTCTTATCTTCAGGTAGTTTTTTCCATTTTTGTCTTAAAGATTTATTTAAAGATTGATAAGGAAAAACTTTATCTTTGGTTTCTTCTTTTCTATATTGTTTTACAAGTTGCTTTACTTCTTCAAAAGTTAGATTTTCTTCTACTATTTTGTTAACAATTTCTTTAATAAGATTTTCACTTTTTAATTTTTTTAACTCAATAGCCATATAATAAGGAATTTTTTTATCTCTTATGATTTCTTTCAAAAACTCAGGTATATCTAAAAGGGTAAGCATTTTTCTAAAAGTTTTCCAGTTTCTTATTTTGAAATATTCAAGTAATTCTTCTAACTTTTTTAAAGTTTTTATTTCTTCTTCTGTAATCTCTTCCTTTACTAATCCAGACTGCTTATTTGTAAGTTTATTAAAAAATCTTTTAACATCTGTTTCAGACATTCCAAGTTTATATTCAATAAGCTGTAATACAGAAACAACCTTGTCATAATCTGATAAATCTTCTCTATGGATATTTTCTGAAAGCATTACTGCTATAGCTGTATCTTCATCTACATCTAAAACTATAGCTTGTATTTTTTTCCATTTTTCATCTTTTGTTTCATTATAAAGTTTTTTTACTGCTTGTAATCTTCTATAACCAACTATCCTTTCATATCTTCCATCAGGTTTAGGTCTTACAACAATTGGCTCTATCAAACCATACTGTTTTATATTTTCTTTTAACTCTTCAAGGGCTTCAATATCAATGTAAGTTCTATCGTGAAAATTAGGATTATCTATTTCATCTATATCAATATATACTGCTTCTGTATTTACAGATTCTCCAAGATTATTCAAAATGTTATCTAAATTTTCAAGTTTAGTAGATGTTTTTTTTCTTTCAGATAATTTTTTATTTTTAAATAAAGCCATTTTTATCCTCCTTAAAATTAAGAGAAAAATTTCTCTTAAAATCTTTAAATTTTTTAAATCACAAGTTCTGAAATCTCAACTACAATCTTTTTTATTTCTTCCAAAACAGACATATAAGTTCTATCCTTATTCAAGATATAATCTCTAAGTGGCATTTGCTCTTCTTGTGCTTTTGTCCATACTGATAGTTGTCTTATAGGGCTTAAAAATACATCTTCTTTTTCTATTGATAAAAATTCATCATCTGAAACAAAAGCTTTTATTTCATCCCTAAGTTTTATAAGTTTTTCTCTATAAAGTTTACTTCTTTTATCAAAAAACATAGGAACAAGCCCTAAAACTTTCATTTCTTTTCCTCTAAGTTCTGCTTGATTAGACATTTCAAGAAATAATTCTATAGTCCCTGTCTCATCGAGTAATGTTAATCTTTGAGGAATAAGAATATAATCGCTTGCAAGAATAGTTGAAATCATAAGTATTCCTTTGTTTGATGGCGGGTCTATAAATATAAAATCATATTTGTCTCTTAACTTTTGTTTAGTTATCCATCTGTTTAATACAAGTTCAATTCCAGGTCTAATCCTACTTTCTACTCCATCTTGAAGAATCCTTGAAGAAAAAACTACATCTAATTTTTCATTGTATTTATAAGGAATACATTCTTTATTCTGATAAATATTAAAAATAGAATGCTTTTCAAATTCTCCATCTACTACATCATCTTGATCGATTCCAAACAAATAAGTTTGAGAAGCTTGAGGGTCAACATCTATTACTAATACTTTCTTTCCTAAATTTGCAAACTCATGTGCTAAGGCATTAGTCAAAGAAGTTTTCCCAACTCCTCCTTTTATATTCGCAAGTCCAATTACACTTCCCATGTTTTCCCTCCAAAACTATTTCTCTTAACTTTTCGTCAAAAATAATTTTTAATTAAGAGAAATTTTTCTCTTAGTTTTTAATGAAATTTTTTAGGATTTCTATATTTAACATATAACATTAATATATTCTAATATCAGAATACCAGCCGCAATTTTATTTTGCACGTTTAATTACCTTTATGCGTTTGAGCATTATATAAGCGTTAGCTTAAAATTTTTAGAGCGTCAGCTCTCCTTTTTGCTTTAAGTTTTCCTTTCTAAAAAAATTTTTCAGCGATTTAAAAAAAATAAAAAATTTCATCATCATCATCAGTTGTTTATAATGCCTTCTATTTTTTTTTGATGATGATGTTTTTATATTGTTTTTAATCATGTTTTTGAAAATTGTTTTTAGATAGTCGGAAAAGCGGTCGTAGTGCCACGTTGACCATGCATACACCTACATCTTTGGGGTTATACACCTACATTTTTGGGGTCATATGCCTACATTTTTGGGGTCATACACCTACGTTTTTGGGGTTATATCCCTACATATTGAATATTTAGTAGTAATTAAAGTTGCTGTTATTAAAAGATTTACTAGTTATATATATAAATAACCTACTTATATTTAAAAATGTAGTAAGATATAATATGAGATAAAGATATATATTGGGGGTCTAATATGGAAGACAAAGAAAAGACTAAAAAGTTAGAAGTAGTTTCAAATGTAGAAGTTGTAAAAAATAAATCTCTAGTTACTATGCATAATAAACTTGTAGAAGCAAAGTATAAATTAACAAAAGAAGAGTTTTCTATTGTTTTATTTTTGATTGCCTTAATTCAACCTCAAGATGAAGATCTTAAAGAATATCAAATTCCAGTCAAAATACTTAAGGCAATATCAGGGACAAAGCATAAAAATATGTATAGGGTGGTAAAAGAAGCTTTAGAAGGTTTATTAAAAAAACCTATAAAAATAAAAACTTTAGAAGAAGATGGAAAAGAAAGATTTCTTATCTGTAATTTTATAAGTCATGGAGAATATAAAGAAGGAGAAGGAAGTTTTATAGTTGGTATAGATAAAAAATTAAAACCATATTTGCTTTTTTTAAAAGAAAATTTTACAAGTTCAAAATTAAAGTATTTTTTCTCTTTAAGATCTTTTTATTCAATGAGACTATATATTTTGTTAAAACAATTTGAAAAAACGGGTTTTAGAGTTGATTATATACCTGAACTTAGAGAAATATTGGGAATAGGAAAAAATGAATATCCAAGATTTGATAATTTTGAAAAAAGAGTAATAAAAAAAGCAGTAGAAGAAATTAACCAAAAAACAGATTTGGAGGTTTCTTATAAAAAGAAAAAAACAGGTAGAAGAATAACTCATATAGAGTTTTACATAAAAGTGAAACCTGATGCAGCCAAAGAAAGAGAGCTTGAAAAGAAAATAATAGAAGAAGTCAGAAAGTTAAATCAAGGGGATACTACTGAAACGACAAAAGTACCTTCGCAAACTATTAATAATAAAGAACAAAAACAAGAGAAAATTAAAAACAGTGCAAAAGAAAAAGATCTTGAAAAAGTCTGGACTGAAATAGGTAAGATTAGAAAAAAATATGAAAAAGTTTTAAATGAAATATTACAAAAAATAAGTAGATTGAATGAAAATCAAATTTTATTTTTACTTGCAAATTTAAATGAAAATGATATTCCAATAGAAATAGCAAAGGAAATAGTAATAACTGCTGATAGGAATAAAGCTTTAAAAAATCCTATGGGATTTTTGATAAAAACTTTTGACATTGATATGAGTAAAGCAAGATTTAAAGAACTAACTTTAACATCTAAAAAAATAGATGAAAAATTGTTAAAAGAAAAACTGGAAAAAATGATGATAGATGGAACTTCTGCTTTAGATTATATAAGAGTATATTGGAATGAAGTAATCAAACCAAGATATAACAATGGTGAACTGGATAAAAGGACATTAAAGCTCTTAAGAGAACCTTTACAAAAAGCAGTTATAGATGACTTGGAAAACAAAATATATGTTATTGTTCCAGATATAGCTTATAGGGATTGGCTTGATAGTGAGTTTGGAGATGATATGAGAAAGTTTTTCAAAGAAAGATTTGATATAGATGATGTAGTAGTTGAATCGTTATAAGGTTAATCATCAGAGTTCACTAATCTTTTAGTGTTTAGATAGTTCCTATTACAAGACTATAATTGTTATTATTACCAATAAATATTTCTATCATTTTTTTCTATTTTAAGGATTATTTTTTCATTTTCTTACTAAAAAGATTGACAAAAAATTCTATACTATCAGTGATGGCTTCCAAGATAATCAAAAAAGCATAAGCAATAACAAACATTAGAATGGATAAAAAAACAAAAGAAAGGATAGAAGACATAAAAAAGGCTAAAATATCTGTGGCTGTAAGCTTCCAATCTCCTAACAAATATGTTATAAAAACTGATATAAGAATTAGGGCAAAGACAAAAATCTTACTTACAATTTCTGTAGTTTCAAGTTCTTTGTTTATTCTATCCATAATTTTGCAACCTTATTTTTAGGCAAAGTTTCTATTATTTTTGTAATACATTAGTTTATTTTTTCAAATTGGCTAAAATATCTTTAAAAACTTTCTTAAGTTTTTCTTTTGTTTCCTTGTCCTTAATATCATTAAGTTTTTCATAGATTTGAATTAATTTTTCTTTTGTATTCTTATCAATTTCCTTTAAATATTTTAAATGCTCTGCTACATGGTATAAATCATCTATAAATATATCTTGGTATATGTCAGAAACCGTAGATAAATCTTTTATTTCTTCAACATCAAGATATAATTCGTTTAATTCTACTTTTAAGCTTTTTAATAATGTTTTTAAATTTTTCATCTTTAATAACATGCTAACAAATAGATAATTTACCTTTGTATATAAAATAAAATTTATGCATTATGTTTTTTACATTATAAACTAAAACCTATATCAGCCCCTTCTAAAACTTTTCCGATATCTACTTTAACACAATAAGGATATTAGCCTTATTTAAATTATTTTGAATTTCTTGAATAAGATCAATAATAGATAGAAATCGGATAATATAAAGTAAAGAAATTTAATGTCATAGTTTTTTATTTAATATCTCAGAAAAATGTCAGAATTTTTCAAAAAAATTACCTATTTATAAAATTTGGGCAAATTTTTTAAATGGATTTTAAGGAAAATATTACTTAAAGATATTGTTTTTACTTGATAAAAAGATTATTTAAATTTTTTGAAGTTCCTCTAATTCGTCTTTAGTAGTTAATTTTGTATAGTATTTTAAAGATCTTATAAAAGTAGATTTTAATATAGCTACGATTTAAAAAATGACTATACTAAAAAGTTAGTTATAAATTTTCTATTTCTTGTTTTGATTTTTCATAAAGCTTTTTTCTTTTTCCTTTTAGTTCCTGAATTAATTGATTTAGCTTTTCCAAATTACATATTTTCAAAATTTCTAATCCTTGTTGTAAATCTTTTTCTTTTTTCATTAAATCTTTTCTTCTCTGAACTACTAACCATTTATGTATATGAAATCTTTCAGGGGAAGGTAAAGGAATTTTTACATTTTCTACTTCTGCAAAAATAATATCTTCTAATAAATCTCCAACAAAAGGTAAAGGTATAGCGTCAATATTTAAATTATTCAACTTCAATATTTTATTCTTATTTCCTGTAGGTTCTTCTATAATGAATTCTAAGTCTATATTTTCTCCCTTAAATCTTGAATAACTATATCCTGTCACTGTTCCTATAACTTCTGGATAGTATCCAAGATTTTCTAGTATTTTTTGTAAATCAACCTTTATTTTCTTTCTTTTAGCGTATAAACTGAAAATAAAATCAATATCAAATGTCCTTAAAGGATATTTAAAATCTGGATATTTGAATCTATAGAAATACAAAACCCAGCTACCGCCTAAAACATAACAATCTTGAAGATATTTATTCAATTGAGTTATGATTTTTATAATCTCATCAATTTCATCCATTATAAGCCTTTAAGATTTTGTCTAATTCTTTTATTCTTTCTTGTAGTCTCTTTTTTTCTTTTATTAGTTTCCTTCTTTCATTTATAAGTTTTTCTATATTATCATTTGCTTTACCTAAAAATATAGATTTAATATTGTTTCCTTCTCTTTTTGATTTGTAGAGATATTTATATATCTTATTTCCTTTTCGTATTATTCTTATCCAGCCTTCTGGCAAAGACATAATTCTATGTTCTATGGTTTTTAATCTTCCTATTAATCTTTGCTTTTCTTCTATTAAGATATTTTCTATCATTTTATTTTTCATTACACTACATATTATAAATTAAAAATAATGTAGTGTAGATATTTTGCTCTAATTTTTGGAAGAGAAATAGTCCAATATTTGACTATTTCTTTAGTTCATCTTTCATATTTATATATCCAATCTATGAACGCTTCTAAATCTTCTTTATCCAAAGTTTCTCTAATAATTGCATTTATTTTTTTTTGTGTAATTCCAAAGTTTCATCACAACCTATATAGACCTTTAAACATATATCAGCCTCTTCTATTGCTTATCCTATATCTACTTTAACATCACAAGGAATATTAGCCTTATTTAAATTATTTTGTATTTCTTGGATAAGTTCAAGGATCAATTTTTGTTTAATCATTTTGCGCTACTTTAAGATGTAAATTGTTATTCTTCATCTTCAAATTCTTTGTAAACTGCTAATAATTCACCTTTTTTTTCAAACAAATCCCAAGCAATATCGTTTAACTTGTCTAATATTTCTTGCCATCTATAACCTTTCTTTAGCTTTATTCTTATTCCTATATCAGCTTCTACATCATCAGGAATATTTATTATTTGAATATCTTCTATTCCTTTAATATTTTTTATTTTTTGTAAATAATCTGCTATTAACTCTATATCTTTTAATTTTGCCATTTTTTTATAGCCTTGTTTAAAAATTTAAAAAATTAAATAAAGCAAAGTATAATGTTGAGCCAAGAGTTAGAGTGTTATTAGGTTTTATTTGCCAATCTGCAATTTTTAATCTTTCTAAAGCTTTATTTTTAAATATTATTTCCATCTTATTATTTTGAATAATATCAACAATAGTTTTACTTCCTAACTTTAAGAAAAGAATAAAATCTACCTATAATCAGTATAACAGATTTTTTTCTATAAAACACAATACCCTAATCTTTTAAAAAGGTTTCAATTCCTCATAGGTAAGCCACAAACTTAGAAAACTTGACTGATGAATTAGCTTTTATGTTTATGTTTCAATTCCTCATAGGTAAGCCACAAACGAAAGAAGTAATGAAGTTCTTAGGAGAAGTAATCATGGAAGCGTTTCAATTCCTCATAGGTAAGCCACAAACTAAAGCTAAGATTTTATCAGCTTGTAAATTATCCTGGTTTCAATTCCTCATAGGTAAGCCACAAACATGATAGGAGGGGCTCCTTATATGATGAGCGCGCTGGAGTTTCAATTCCTCATAGGTAAGCCACAAACCAAATGACATAACAGTACTCACTGAGTATAAAACTGTTTCAATTCCTCATAGGTAAGCCACAAACGATGTCCCGCCTAGAAAAAGAACTTTCCCTCCTGGGGAGTTTCAATTCCTCATAGGTAAGCCACAAACTCATTTTTCTTACCTCTTTACTATTAGTTTTTTAAGGTTTCAATTCCTCATAGGTAAGCCACAAACCTATATTGGAAAATTTAGCTGGTACAAGAACAAAAAGTTTCAATTCCTCATAGGTAAGCCACAAACGCGGGGCACCATTCCTGATGTCCCGCCTAGAAAAAGAGTGTTTCAATTCCTCATAGGTAAGCCACAAACAGAGGTGTCCTTTATGTTGGGAGGGGCGCCCTTTTTAAGTTTCAATTCCTCATAGGTAAGCCACAAACTAGGTTATAGACATGAATGTGGTTTTACAGTTAAAAGTTGTTTCAATTCCTCATAGGTAAGCCACAAACTGTGATGTACGCTTTTTCTAAGAGGTATACTATAGAGGGTTTCAATTCCTCATAGGTAAGCCACAAACTTACTAATTTATCCCATGTACTTGGATCATTTACAAGTTTCAATTCCTCATAGGTAAGCCACAAACAGCTTTAGATGCAGATAAAACATATCCTTTAGAAATGTTTCAATTCCTCATAGGTAAGCCACAAACGTACCTTTCTGGATCCCACCATGTATCAAATTTATCGTTTCAATTCCTCATAGGTAAGCCACAAACCCGTTAATTTAGGTTAATAAAAAAATTTGCTCTAATCAAGTAATTTTGCACTTTTCAGAGGATTTAAAAATTTTTAAAAATCCTCGCAAATGATAGTAAGTTGCATCAAACCTCCAGTAATGCAAATATATTTTCTGTTATATTCT
>NZ_REFO01000003.1 GCF_003688665.1 Hydrogenothermus marinus | reverse complement strand
TGAATTTCCTAAAGAAAGGATGGAACAGGAAAACAAAAATGGATAAAGACCAAAAGGAAATAGAACTTAAAAAAATAGATATAGAACAGAAAAAATTAAAAGTAGAAAAACTAAAAGCGAAAGAAAGCATATTTAAAACTTTGTCTATAATCCTTTTAACATTAGGAGCAGGAATAGGAACTTTAATATTGTAAGACAACTACTAATAAAGTTGTATATGAGTTTTTAATTTACATAATGAGTTTTTTATTTGTAGTAATTTTAATATTTACTTTATATTTTTGGCTTTTAGTTAGAAAAGCCATAAAGGAGATAAAAAAATGATAGAAATACTCGTTATAGTATTAGGAATATTAACAATTATAGTTTTTGGAATAATGACTATCCAGACAATAAAAGATTATTACGAGCTTGAGAAAAGGGATAAAGAAAAAGAAAAATTAAAGTAATGGTATAAAAAATGGAAAAAGAGCTTATAGAATTCCTTGAAAGGAATAAAGAACCAATAAAGGCATTTGAAAACTTAAAAGAAAAAGAAATTATAACAAATATACCTATTAAAGCTTTACCAGTAGAATATCAAAAATTTATAAAAAAATCAAAAGAAAGAAAAGAAAAGCTACAATCAGCAAAAGATAAAGCAAAGTTATTATTAAAATTTTTTATAGAAGAAGTCAAAGAAAAAAATGAACTATCACAAAAGATAAACAATTATTATCTTTATCTTTTATCAAAAGGCGTTGGAAAATTTATTTTTTTAAAATTTATGTCTGCAAATTTATACAACTTAAGAAGTGTTCCAACTCCCTTAATCGAATATATAGATTCTTTACTTTCAACAAATAGAATCCAAATCCCAATAAGAGATTTAGAAAAGTTTTTAAATCCAATACATATAAAGATAGAACTCTCACAACAAGAAATATTAGAGATTTTAGGAGAATTAGATAAATCACTAAACCGTAAACTTCCTATTAATAAAATAGCATCTATAGAAGAAAGAAATGAAGCTATAAAAAAGAGAGAAGAAATATTAAGTCTCTATAGAAAATTCTTAAAAAACTTTCAAGGAGAAATATTATATTTAATTTACTTTCCTCACGAAACTTGTAGTCTAATAATAAATGAGATGCGTATTTCCCAATTTTTAATTGATAGATATTTAAGAGAAAAGTTCAAAATAAAATCAACTGACTTAGTAGATTTTATCAATGAAGCCATCGTAGGAAAAGGTATAAAAGAAAAACTAAAAAAAACAAAAAACGTTAAATATAAATTTAAATCCAATGAAAATGAAATTTTAGAAATAAAGTTTGATCCCGTAGACGTTTTAAAAAGCATTTTAGATAAATACCAAACAAAAGCAGAAAGAAAAAGGAAAAGAAAGGAAGAAAAAGAAAAAGCTTTAAAAAAGAAAAATCCAGATACTTTATTTTTAGAAAATGGTAGTAATAAATTCCCTTCCAATCAAATAAATAAACTCTTGATAAAAATATTCAACACACCAGATTTATGGGAAGAAGATGAAAAAAAAGCAAAAGCAGTTATCAAAAAAAATGAAGAGATTGAAATATCTTTAGAAATAAATAAAGATGAAGTAAGAAAGCATCTAAATAAAGATATACAAGTAAAAGATTACATAAGCCTTGAACTGCTTGACTTTTCCTACTTAACTCAATTAGCACTTATACATCTTGGAAAACCTATTAAAATATCAGTTAGCGATTATATTAAATGGAGAGGAATAAATAATAAACCAAAAAGCAAAGAAAGAGAACGATATTTAACTTTATTTGCAATTTCATTATCAACTAATTTAGTTATAAGAGTTGCAACATTTCCAAGAAATGATAAACAGAAATTTGATACGGTAGAAAACGTAGAAGTAAAATTCTTTAATATTGAGTTAATAGGAAGAAATAAAAACAATCAAACAATCAAAGCATTAATTACACCAACAGAATTCTATAAAGAGTATTTCAGTGATTTCAATATAAGACCTTTTACCAAAATATATGAAAAGCTACCAAATTATAATAGCAAATTAGAAAAATATGAAAAAGCTATAGGACATTATCTTATATATATTTTTAGAGAGAATGCAGGAAAAGAAGAAATAACAAGAACCATAAAAAACATTTTAGAAGAAACAGGGTTTTATCCATTAAGAGGGAAACCTATAAGGATAAAAGAAAAATTAGAAAAAGCATTCAACAGACTAAAAGAAGATGAAATAATAGGGAATTGGTATTGGACTGAAGAATATAAGATATATGGAATAAATAACAAAAAAGAATTTACCAAAAAATCAAAACTAAAAATCAAGGAAGAAAACCTATTAAATGCAAGAGTTGTATTTGAACCACCTGACGATATGCTTGATAGCTTTGATCCAATAAAAGAAAAGAAACAAAACCATAAATTAAAAAAGAAATAACAAGAAAATAAATCTCACCTTGTCAAGGATTTGAGGAATATTTTTGGATTGAGAGTGTAGGGTTTTAAAAATATTTTTTCTTATTTTCTTCTGCTAAAAAATCAAAATCTACTCTTTAACCAAATATAAAAAAAAGGGGGGGGTAAAGGCACCAAAAAGGGGGAGTAAAGGCACCAAAAAGGGGGGGTAAAGGCACCAAAAAGGGGGAGTAAAGGCACCTTACAAAAATTCAAACCATTGATATTTAAGGATTAGCGAGCGATTTTTTTTCTTAATAATATTAATAACATTAAGAGAATTCAGGTCTTGTTTGACCTGAATTCTAAATAGATAAAAAATATAGATAAAAGAAGAAAATTGAGAAAATGAAAAATGGAACTTTTAGAAGAATGTATTGTCTTAACTTTAGATGGGAGGGAGTATTACAAAATCCAGAAAGATGACATTGGATATTATGCTTTTATCAGATCTGCAGAACTTAATGCAAGTAAAAAAGAAGAGGCTTTTATTTCAGATACTTATGAAGGAATAAAAGGAATGATTGATTTATATCTTTTACTCAAAAAAGGAATAAGAAAAAAGCAATGGATTCACAAATTGCACAAATAAAAAAAAAGAAAGGAGTGGGACAATGAAAAAAGAGCTTAATGAAATTATATCACAAGAACAAGGATTAATTTTAAGGTTATTAGACAAAGCAGGTTGGAATTATAAGAAGATAGGCAAGGAATATATGGGAGCTTGCCCGGTTTGTAATAATGGACATAATACACCTAATACTGTCTTTAATCTTGATACAAACTCTTTTAAATGTTTTGCTTGTCAATCTTCAGGCGGCTTAAAAGACTTATCAAATCATTTACAAATTGATTTTAAAGAATTTTTAAAAGAAGAAGGGATTATATCAGAAGAAAAAAACAATGGAAAAAAAGACAAGCAATATCAAGGCTTTGAGAAGGTAAAAAATGCAAATAAGAGTTATACCACTAAAGAGATAAATCTTGAGAAAATTTCAAGTTTAGTAATAGAACAAGATGTTAAAGAATACTTAAAAAGCAGGTTTATAAATCCTGACCGGGTAGCAAATTACATAAGAAGCTTAAAACCTATACAGGATAAATCCTTTAAATACCTTGAAGATTATTATAAGGAAGGATATAAGCTTTTAATTCCTTCTTTTGACCTAAATGGGAACCTAAAAGCAGTAAAGATTAGAAATATAAAAGGGAAAGAACCTAAAGTTAAAAACCTATCAGGTTTTAAACAATATCCTCTTGGAATAGATGAAATATTTTATACAGACGAAGAAGGAAATATACAAAAGCACGATATAGCTGTAATACTTGAAGGAGAAATTGATTACTTAACTGCTAAATCTTTATTCTATGACCATAAAGCAGATTTATTTATAGCTATTCCATCAGTAAACTACAAATTCCAAAAAGAAGAAAAAGAAGCTTTACCAGAAAGGATATTTATTCTTTTAGACAATGACCAAGCAGGAAAACAAGCAAGCGAGCAATTAGCAAGGGATTTAAAGAAAGCAGGAAAGCAAGTTTATATAGCAAGTTATCCAGAAGGAATTAAAGATTTTAACGAGCTTGTAGAAAAACTTGGAGAAGAAAAAGCTAAGGAAGAATTTTCAGAAATTATATATAAAGCATTACTAAATCCATTCACTTTAACCAAAACCTTAAAAGATACAGGGATAAACCTTTTAAAAAGACTTGAAGAAAGGATAAAAAAAGCAGAAGCAGAAGGAAAAGACAAACCAGAACCAATTGTTTTAAAAACAGGACTTGAATTTTTAGATAATCTGCTTGACGGCGGATTAAGAAGGGGGCTTTATGCAATAGCAGGACAGCCAGCAATAGGTAAAACTTCATTTACTCTTGCTTTATCTAAACATTTAGCAGAAGCAGGGCATAAAGTTTTATTCTTTTCATTAGAAATGACAGATGAAGACTTACTAATTCAACTTCTATCTTGGATTACGGGAATTCATAAAAGAAAAATATTAGATGAAGAAATTAGTAAAATTGAACTTAACGAACTTCAAGAAGCTTTAGAGCATTATATTTTTAGAAATATATTCATAGACATTGAAAGTAAAACCATAGATGATATAGAAAACAAAGTTATAGATACCTTGAACGATGTAGGGGATAAAAGATTAATAGTCTTTATTGACTATCTTCAACAGATCAGACCATCTAAAGAGCTTTTAAGAAGTGATTATAGGCTACAAATGAAAGATATAGCTTATAAACTTAAAGAAATAGCAAATAAATATGAACTTCCTGTTTTTGTTATTTCTTCAACTCAAAGAGAAGGATATAATGCAAAGCCAGATGGAAAAAAGAAAACAGAACCTAACTATATTGCTATGTTTAAAGAAAGCGGGGATATAGAATATAGCTTATATGCAGGATACTTTTTAGATTATCCAAGAGAAGATTTACCAGCAGGTTATATAAAAGCTAATTATGAACTACCAATAAAGGTTGTTAAAGTAAAATCAAGATTTGGACATACCAAAGATGAAAATCATAATCAGATATTCAAGGTGTCAGTTTTAAACTTTAAAAATGGAAGGCTTGAGGATATCAAGGATTTAAAAAATAAGGATAATGAAAATAGAATAGTAGAAGAATTTGATGAGTATGATTTGCTTTATTAATGATTTTTCTCTTTTTCTTTAATTGGAAAAGAACTAAAAAAATTAATGGAAGAGATAAAATATCAGGGGCTAATTTTTAGAATTTAAATGTTAATTTTATTAAAAGAGGATCTAATCTTCATAAATCTAAGGTATTAAAAATACCAGAAGGTATAGAAATAAGATGTATACCACCATATTTACCTGAATTAAACTTGATAGAAAAAGTATTTAAAGCAAAAAACTTATTAACAAAACCTAACATTAAAAGAAAATTAATCTAAAAATGAAAATAGAGAAAATCGTTTTTACTCAATGAGTAATTGGCAATTTACCCTATGAGTAATAAAAAAATCTATGAAAAAGAAACTTATGCAATGAGTAAAAATTTACGCATTGCGTAATGAGTAAAATATAAGTTTACGCAATGCGTAATTCCCTTATCAAGTTAATTAATTATATGGGCCAAAAGTATGATCTTTGACTTTACTCTTTGAGTATTACGCAATGAGCATTACTCAAAGAGTAATACTCAATGAGTATTACGCAATGAGTAAAACTAATTTTCATAGAAGTTTATTAACAAAATGAAAAAAGTTATGGCAAAATAGAAAATAACATTATATATATAGGTAGATAAAAAAGTGTTAACTTTTAACTAAAAATTTATGGAATTTTCTTTAAATTTATTTTATAAATTTTGCAAAGCTTATTTTTGTAACTATAAGGAAATTCTTTATCTTCTTTTATATAACCTTTCTTTTCTAAGCTTTTTAATGTTTTAGAAATTGACTGTCTTGTTTTTTTTAGAAGTTTACCAGCCTCTTTCTGGCATAAGAAAGAACTTCCGTCTTCTATCATAAAATTTAACAAAAGCATCAAAACACTAATTTCTTTATCATTTAGATCTTCGCATTTTTTCAATAAATAATAAAATAAAGCTGTCCATCTATTATTTCCATAATAAGTTTCAACCTTTCTTGTTAAATTTTTCCATTCACGTTCTGTCTCTGATATATTTTTTTCTAAAGTTTCTCTTATATAACTGAAATTTTCATATAAAATAGATACTATATCATCTCTCAAAGTTTCTTTAACTTTAGTATTTAGTATATGTCTTACTTTTATAAAATTTTCTATAAAGTTTTCAAAAGATTTCTTAAAAGGATTAAATAAAATATTTTCTATATTTATATCTGCTTGTTTATTATCAATCTGATTTTTATAAAAATTCACTAATTCTCTTAAATTATTTATCTTTTCTTTTTTTATAACATTTTTTATTGATCCTTCATTAATTAAGAAATAACTGTAAGGAACAATTTCCTCTTCATCAGATAAAGTCAAGAAGAAATTAAAAATAATACTACTCATATATTCATTATATTTACTTGTTTTATTTTTAGGCTCTATATTAAACTTTTTCATTTTGTTTTTAATTATAGAAAAATAACTGTTAATTAAATTTTCATATTCCTTTGATAATTTATTTTCATTCATTTTAATATCCTCTCTTTTTTTATAATTTTAATTTTATATGTTAAAAACTTTAACATTTTATAAAACAAAACTTATAATGCAAATTACATTTAAATAGTAAAAAATCTTTAAATTACTTATATTTAATCTTAATATTATCTTTTTTAATATAATTTTATTTATTTTTAAATGTTAAAAAAATTAACTTTTTCAATGTTTAAAAATTTTAACAAATGTTAAAAAATTTAACTTATATAAAGATTGAAAAAAGTAAATGTAAAAAATATTAACATCAAATAAAATATTATATTCTCTATATAGTATTATAATATTCTATATAGTACTATAATATTTAGTATTGGTGTTATGTTTTTTAACATAGTTATTTTCCCTTTTTTATTTCTTCTTTTATTTCTTGTATAATTTTTTCTCTTATATTTTTTAAATTATTAGGTTCATTTACAATATTTTCTAAAGTTTTTTTCAACTTTTTTAGCTTCTCTTTTATTTCTTTCTCATATTTAAAATATGGGTTTGGAATATTCTTGTTAGAATATTGAATAACTAAATTTTTAGAAAGTTTATTTAGATCGATTATTTCATTTTTTACTTCTTCAAGGAGCATTATAACGTCTTCAAATAACGACTCATCCTCGTCGTATTTTCCTTTAGGTATTTTGTTCTTTTCTTTTAAACTATATATGAATTTATAAAAGCAATATACCCCTTTAATACTTCTTAATTTAAAAGCTTTAAACCCTGAAACTTTTATTAAATAATTTAAACGGTCAATTTTTTTATAATTAATAATAGTAGATGATTCATTTATTTTTTTACTTAATTCTTCTATCTTTTCTTCAAATATTTTATAAATGGTAGTTTTGGATTTTTTATTTTCAATTTCTTTTATAAGATCACAAATTTTCTTTTCACTTTTTTGATTTTCTTTATTGTCTTCAATTTCTTCTTCTGTTACAGATTCAACTATAGGAATATCTACTTCTTCTAGTATTTCTAAAATATTAATTAAATCAACTAAAGTTACAGGTCTAACTCTATATATTGTATTATCAAATTCCCATTGTATAGTTTGCCAACCTTTTGGTTTTATATAATCTTTATATCTACTTTCAAAAAAACGTTCCAGCTCTTCTACAGATGCTCTTCGCACAAAAAAACCTCCAAAAAAATTAGTTTTATCAAGTGAAATTTTATCAAAGATAGAAAGAGAAAAAAACACTTGACATTTTGGATTTTAATATGTATCATATCAACTGACGTAGATGAAATATAAAGGAGGGTAAAATGAAAATATTTTTCAACAAGAAAAAAAATCGTTTTGAGTCTAAAGAAAAAATTCCTAGTTCATCTTTTATTTTTTCCAAGGAGGATGGTGTTTGGTATTCAACAGATTTAAAAGAAATAGAAAAATACTCTGAATTTTTATCTCCTTCAGATAGAAGGATTTTACTTGAGCTTCTTGGTAAAGAAGAAAAAGATTTGGATAATAATGTTGGTTTTAGATCTGGTATTTCTGAAAATCAAAATGAATCAAAGGAAAAAGATACTCAGGAAGAAATTTTAGACCCTCCACTATCTGAAGATGTTTTTGAGAAGATTTTTGACGAGCTTTTTGAAGATATAGATGAGGATATAGATGAAGATATAGCTGAGGCTACTTATTTGGAAGTTGAATATGGAACTGAAAAAGAGGAAGCAGAAGAGGAATCAGAATATGATTTTAAATCAAATTTAGAAGAAGGAAAAATAAATTCAAAATATTCATTAGAAGAAAGGCTTAAAAATTTAGATATGTTCTTTAACTCTTTAAGCAATAAAAATAAATATGGTATTGAAAAATTTATCAGGTATGTAGATAGTCTCTCTAAAGAGGATATCATTGATGAAAAAGTTTATAAAAAAATTAAGGAAGAGATAGAAGAATTAATTAAGAATCCTGATAATTCTAAAAGTGAAAGGGCTTTAAGGAAGATTTTAATGCTTCCTACTAGACCATTAAATTTAAGTAAAGAGAAATTACATCAAATAACAAAAAATTTAGATACTAATCTTTTTGGATATGAAAACTTGAAAGATCAAATAATAGGCAAATTAGTATACAGTTTAAATAATTCTCATCATGGGCCTTATAACATTTTACTCATAGGAGAACCTGGTACAGGTAAGTCTACAATTGCAAAAATTATAGCTGATAGTTTAGATTTAAAATTAAATACTATCAACGTTGCTAATTTATCAGAATTAGATTTACCTGGTTCAAATAGAACTTGGAATAATGCTACAGAAGGTTTAATTGCTAGAGGTCTTATAAATAATAATGATATAAAGACAGCTGTTTTTTTATTAGATGAAGTAGATAAAGCTATATCAAGATCAAATATTATAAACCAAATTTCCGCATTGATAGATCCTAATGTAGGATTTATAGATATGTTTTTAGGTTTAGAAATAGATATTAGCCATTGTATATTTATTTTAACTGCAAATGATAAAAATTTACTACCAGACTACATATTAGACAGATGTGTAACTTTTGAAGTAAAGCCTTTAAAAGATGAAGACTATAAAATTTTATTAACAAAAATAGCTAAAAATATAATCTCTGAAAGATTAAAAGTACCTATCTCTGAAGTAGATTCTTTAGCAAAAAGAATAGTAGAAGATTTATCTGAAAATAAAATCAGCGTTAGAAAATTCCAAATAGTTTTAAATTCTCTAATCGACGGTTTCTACGGATATGGCTTTAAAAATAATATAAAAGTAGAGAGAAATTTAAATGATTTCTATGTTTATTTCCTTGGCAATAAGAATGAAATTTTAGATCAAAATTAAAAAATTTTTAATGGAGGTAATTAAAAATGATAGTAATTAAAGAAAACGGAAGAGAAAAAGAACCAGTAAACTTCATTTATTACAAAGCACCAAACGGGAAAAGAGCTTTAACAAATACAGAACAGATCGTATCTTATGAGCATGTAGAAGGAAATGAATATATTCTCTATATTAGACAAAATGGAATAGCAAATATTCTTGCAAGAGATTTAGGTGGAGAAGTAGTTAGTGATGGTATCGTTAAATTAAGAGCAGAAGTTGATCCAAGAACAGAAAAATATTTACCAAAGGATAAAGAAGGTATCAAAATAGAAGGTGAAAAGGAAACAATAAAGTAAATGTAAATAACCAAAGGAGGTAAAAAGAAATGTTTAAGCAAAAAGAAACAGTATTCATTTACTACACAGCACCAACTGGGAAAAGAGTTTTAACAAATACAAAACAGATCGTATCTTATGAGCACGAATATGAAAACATATACACAATCTATATTAAGCAAAAAGGATCAGCTAAATTTTTGGCAAGAGATTTAGGCGGAGAAGTAGTTGGAGATGATATTGTTAAGGTGGCGGTGGAAGTTGACCCAAGGTCTATAGACTATTTACCAAAAGACAAAGAAGGTATCGAAATAGAAAAAAAAGATAAAGAGGAAATAACAGCATAGATATAAATAATCAAAATCTTTATGTAAATATTCTATACAGTGTTTGCTAAAAAAAAATTTTTAGGAGGCAATTAAGATGTATATAAGCAAAAAAAGAGTTGAGGATATAGATCTTTACGAAGAAAAAAGACACAAAACATTAAACTTACTGTGGGCAATATCAAGAAAAGACTGGAAAGATATAAACAAGTATATAAATGAATGGGTAGAATTTAGAAAGAAATATGAAGATGAAATCTGGAAAATGGTCAAAAATTGGTATCCTTCTTTTGAAAAATTTGAAGAAGAGATAAATCAAAACGCAGAAAACTGGGAATATAAAATATGGAAAAAGAAGTTAGAAAATGCAAAGACACAGGAAGAGAAAAATCAAGTATTTCAAGAATTCTTGAAATACGAATTTAAAAAAGAACTAAAAAAAGAATTAGCCTATGAAGAAACAAGAAGCGATGTTGTAGCAATAGATGGAGCATATACTTCCAATGATGGAGAATTTGGATATCCGTATGATTCATACCATATGTCGCCTTTACATTATGCACTTTTTGAAGTAAGAGATTATGAAATAGCAGAAAAACTTTTAGAAGCTGGTGCTGACCCAGATAATCCTCACGGAGAATTTGGATTACCGCCAATGCATTTAGCTGTTGACGAGGAGAATTATGAGATAATTGAATTACTTCTTAAATATCATGCAGATATAAATGCAAGATCAATTATTCCAGATGAAAAAGTTCATTTTGGCTTACCTGCACCAATACATTTAGCAAAAACACCTCAAATGATCAAGTATTTACTTGAAAGAGGAGCAAATCCAAATGCAAAAACGGCATATGGAAGAACGCCACTTCACCAAGCAGTAATGCCATCAGAAAAAGAAAAAGATGAGAATGGAAATACACGCGTTGGTGCATATAAATATATTACAGAAAAAGCAATAGAAGAAGTTAAAGTCCTTCTTGAGTATGGTGCGGACCCGAATATCCAGGATAATTACGATAAAACACCAATAGACCTTGCAAAAGAATATCAAAAAGAAAGAATAGAGATTTTAAAAGAATACGACATGTATGATTTTTATAAGGAAAAATACGACCCTGAAAAAATAAAAAAAGAAATAGAAATATATGATCAAATATTAAAGTTATTAGAAGAGTATAAAGAGAAAAATAGACTTCCTAAGGTTATTCGTGTTGATTTATTTGTAAGCCCTGATAATTATGACGATAATATAGACCCTTTTAAAGTTTATTACAATACTATAAGACCTCTTAAAATTATTGACCCTTACGGATTAGAAGCTATAGCTGATAGAAAGCATGGTAGAGAAAGATATGTAGACCTACATTTTATTGAAGTTTATATGGGAGAATTTGGCGGTTATGGAGTAAAAGGTGTATATGAAAATTGGTATGATTTTAACGAAATTGGAGAAAGCAAAAAATCTTTTATCAAATATATAAAAGAAAATGCAATAAATGTAAATGCAAAACATCCTGCAAACAAGAGGACACCACTTCAAGCACTTATAACTCATATTGCAATACCAAGAGATAAATTAAGAAGCGGAAAGTTATCAGAAGAAGATATAATTCGTGCACAGAAAAAAGAAAGAAAAAAAGAATTTATTGCAGAGTGGTTATTAGAAATGGGAGCTTACCTAACAATAAACGATTATGCTAAGTTTTTAGCTGGATATCATCCTTATAAATATGAAAGATTTCCTACATCCCTAAATGTTTTTTCAGGTAAAATAGAAGAGGAACATATAGGTCTTCAGCCGGGAGCTCTAATAAATATTGCAAACGCATTAAATATGGCTCTTGCCCTTGGGAAATTTGATATAGCTTCTGTGCTTCTTGATTATGGAGCAGATCCAAATCTTGCGGCAGTAGGCGGCAGATTAAACAATCTACAGATTTTAATAGACCATAATCTTTTTCCAAGAAAACCTTATGGATATATCGACTATAGCAAAGATGACCCTAATTTAACAGATGAATTTTTTGAAAAGATGAAAGCAATAGTTAAAAAAATGTTTGAAAAAGGTTTTGAATTTAATATACGACATTTTCAACATCTTAGATTTAGAGCAAAAACAGAAAAAGCAAAAGAAATGGCAAATTATATATTAAAAGTTGCTTTTGATTATGTAAAAGATGAAGATCTTAAAAAGCTTATTATAGGTGACCTTGAATTCTGTGGAGAAGATGTTACAGAACTTAAAAGAAAATCTGGTATAGATATAGCTAATATAAATAAAGCAAAAAAACATAAAACAAGTGGTGAAAATGATTATCATTTGATACTGTAATTAAAATAAAGGTAAATTACGAGCTTGAGAAAAGGGATAAAGAAAAAGAAAAATTACAATAAAAAAATTAGGAGGTAGAAGGAATGAAGAAAAAAGCTTTAACATTAGCAGTTGTTTCAAGTGTATTTATTACTTCCTGTGGTGAGCTTTCAAAACAGGTAAATCCATTACCTCAAATCAAGCAGGCATCACCAGTAGCAGAATATCTTTATAGCTTAAACAGACTTAACTCAAACAAAGATATTTATTTTCCAATCTCTGAAAATGAAGGTTATTTATGGGATAGTGGATACGAGGCATATCTTAACGGAAAAGTAAGTGTAAGTTGGCAATTATACTTATCTACTGATTTAAAGAAAATATGTAAAGCAGAAGGCGGTAAAATGGTAAGAATAATATCACCAGCAGAAGGATTTGAAGAAGAAGAAGAAATTACAGATGATACTATTAAAATAGGTGATACTTGTAAAACAGATAAGGAAAAGATATTCCTGATAGAAGATATAATAAAAGGAAGAAGATATTATCCGTCAGGTGCTCAAGCATCTTGGCAACCAATTATTATAAAAATATGGCATAAAGATAAGGTAGTAGGTGCAAGGACTTATTCTCAAATGATAAAAGGAAATCCAGAATGGAAAGGCAAAAAAGCAACTGAAATATTTGGACCTGACAAAATATCTGAAGTTATATGGAAGATGCAAGGATTTAAAGCAAGGTATAAGTCTTTTGTAGAAAATATAGCAGATATAGATAATTTTGGATTAAGACCAGATAGCTGGGAAATGATTAATGATTTTGCATCATTCTGTAAAGCTAACAATGGAACACTTTATATAAACGGAAGAACTTTAGATGAATTTTTCAATTATGTAGTTGAAGAAGAAAATCTAAATTATGCAGGTGGACAGGTTTTTGAAGGTAAATATATATGTAAAGCTGAAAATGGATTTACAGCTTTAGCATCTTTACTACCAAGAATGTCAAGGACTTCAACTTCATATCCATATAAAATCATAGTTAAAAATCAAGTAGAACCTGTTAAAAGACAACAGCCAATAACAATGAAAAAAGCAAATACTACTACTTCTTATCAAGATGAAGCATCAGATATAGCTTTAAAAGTAGCAGAAAGTAAGAGTGTTTATGTAGAGCAAAAAGGAAGTGTAAGTTATATTGGATATTACAATGGCAAAAATGGAAGTTGCGACCTTGTATCTGTAAAGAAAAAGACAGGAAATCAAACAGACTATATTTTAAATTACAAAGTTTGTAATGGAAAAGTAGAAAGACTACCAGATACAGTGCTACCAGCTATACCAAAATTAGTTAAAATGAAAGCAAGAGGATTTGCGGTAGCTTGTCAAAGATATGGAATTACTGAAATGAATGTTAATGGATTTACTTTAAAATGTAGACCGGTTAGAGACTACAAAGAATGTAATGTAGAAGTAATATATTTAGAAAATGGTAGAATGCTTGATAGAGAAATAATAAATGCTTGTAATATAAATGTTAAAACTTATGGAGGTAAAGTAAAATGACAAAAGCAGAAATTATAGCTAAAGTTAACTAACTATACACCCGAAATCCCATTCTTTAAAGGATAGGATACAGAGCATTATAGGTTTGCAGTATCCTTAAAATACTAAGCAGAAAAAAATATTGAAGCAGGAAAACAATCAGAAGTCTTAGATTTAATAATAAAATCAAAACGCTTGCCAGAAGAAATAAAAAAACTAGCATTAGAAATAAAAAATAGAATAGATGCTACAGAAAAATAACAAAATCTAAATATAAGCTAAGACAAGAAATATAATTTACCCTATACACTACATTCTAATTAGCACCTACATATAATACTCCACTAAAAGTATATCCCTTAAATATCTATATATATCAATACTTTCAGAAGGTAATCTATTTAGACTTATTAATTTTCAAGGATTTACCATAATGCACCTTATGGTAGTGTGTTTATGGTAAAACTATGTTTGTGGCCTTCCTATGAGGAATTGAAAAGCTATTCATTAATTTTTTTGATATAAATTGAATATATCTTTTTTGTAGAAATGAGGGTATAGAAAAAACTTCTATATTTTTTTGATTTACGCAAAGAGTAAAAATTTTTTTCAGAGAAGTTTGTTATATATATATATACTAAGAAAAGAGAAAAAATAACTTCTATGAAATTTTATTTACACAATGTGTAAATTTTTTTTCAGAGAAGTTTGACAGTTTTTTGTTCAATGAAATAGTCAAACTTTTGACTATTTGTTCCATAAATTATTCCACGGACTTTTATATGAAATACTCAATC
>NZ_REFO01000002.1 GCF_003688665.1 Hydrogenothermus marinus | reverse complement strand
TGCTGTTAATGTTGTTTTCCCGTGGTCTACGTGTCCTATTGTACCTACGTTTACGTGCTCTTTTTCTCTGACAAATTTTTCCTTAGCCATTTTATAAATTTACCTCCTGTTTTATTTTATTGAGATTCTGCTTTTGCTCTTTGGCCTGCAATTTCTTCAGCAATATTCTTAGGTACTTCTTCATATTTTTCAAATACCATTGAGAATGTAGCTCTACCTTGAGTAATTGATCTTAAATCTGTTGCATATCCAAACATTTCTGCAAGAGGTACCTCGGCTCTAATTGTAACAGTAGGTCCTTTTTTTTCTGTACCGAGGATTTTTCCTCTTCTTTTAGAAAGATCACCCATTACATCTCCCATATACTCTTCAGGTGTATCTACTTCAACAAGCATAATAGGTTCAAGTAATACTGGATTTGCTTTTTTAGCTGCATCTCTAAATGCCATAGAACCTGCAATTTTAAATGCTATTTCAGAAGAGTCAACTTCATGATAAGAACCATCAATGAGTGTTGCTTTAACACCTATTACTGGGTATCCTGCAACTATACCATTTTTCATTGCTTCTCTTATACCTTCATCAACAGCAGGAATAAATTCTTTTGGAATTACTCCACCAACAATTTTATCTTCAAACTCATATTCTTTTTCTTTTAATGGTTCAATTTCTATAATTGCATGACCATATTGTCCTCTACCACCAGACTGTCTAATAAATTTACCTTCACCTTTAGCTGGTTTAGTAATAGTTTCTTTGTAAGCAACTTGAGGCTTACCTACATTAACATCTATGTTATATTCTCTTTTCATTCTATCTACCATAATTTCAAGGTGAAGCTCACCCATTCCATGAATTAAGGTTTGATTAGTTTCAGGATCAACTGAAACTTTAAATGTAGGGTCCTCTTTCATAAATTTATTTAAAACTTGAGATAATTTTTCTTGATCTGATTTTGTTTTTGGTTCAATAGCCATAGCAATAACAGGCTCTGGGAATTCCATAGATTCAAGTATTATTGGGTGTTGTGGATCTGAAAGTGTATCACCTGTTGTAGTATCAAGACCAACAGCAGCTGCTATATCTCCAGCATAAACTTCAGTTATTTCTTCCCTTTGATTTGCATGCATTCTAAGAATTCTACCAACTCTAACTTTTTTATTTTTATTTGCAATTAATACAGTATCTCCTGCTCTTACTACTCCTGAATATACTCTAAAGTATGTAAGCTGTCCTGCATATGGATCAGCCATAACTTTAAATGCTAAAGCACAGAAAGGTTCATCATCAGAAGCATGTCTAACTTCTTCTTCTCCAGTATTTGGATTAATCCCTTTAACAGGTGGAACATCAACTGGGGATGGTAAAAAGTCTATTACTGCATCAAGCAGTGGTTGTACACCTTTATTTTTGAATGCAGAACCACAAAGCATTGGAACTAAAGTTCTTTCAATAGTTGCTTTTCTTAAAGCTTTTTTAAGCTCATCAGAAGAGATTTCTTCTCCTTCTAAATATTTCTCCATTAACTCTTCATCTGTTTCTACAATAGCTTCTACTAATTTTTCACGCCATTCTTCTGCTTGATCTTTTAATTCTTCAGGTATATCAGTTATATTGTATTTTGCTCCAAGTTCATCTCCTTCCCAGATATAAGCTTTCATTTCAAAAAGATCTACAACACCTTTAAAATTATCTTCTGCTCCTATTGGTATCTGTATAGGTACTGGTTTTGCACCTAATTTTTCAATTATATCTTCATAAACTTTAAAGAAATCTGCTCCAGTTCTATCCATTTTATTAACAAAAGCTATTCTAGGAACACCAAATTTATCTGCCCATCTCCAGTTTGCTTCTGACTGAGGTTGTACTGCTTCAACAGAAGAAAATACAAAAACAATACCATCAAGAGCTTTCATTGAACGAACAACTTCAACTCCAAAATCAACGTGCCCTGGTGTATCAATAATATTTAATTGATATCCTTTCCAGTATGCTGCTGTAGTTGCAGATGTTATTGTAATACCTCTTTCTTTTTCCTGTTCCATCCAGTCCATAGTAGCTGCGCCTTCATGAACTTCACCTATTTTATAAGTTTTACCTGTATAAAAAAGGATTCTTTCTGTAGTTGTTGTTTTCCCTGCATCAATATGAGCAACTATTCCTATATTTCTTATTTTTTCAATAGGCACTTGCCTTGCCATCTTATTTATTCCTCCAATATTTTAATTACCATCTGTAATGTGCAAAAGCTTTATTTGCTTCAGCCATTCTATGAGTATCTTCTTTCTTCTTAAATGCGCCACCTCTTTCATTGTAAGCATCAAAAAGTTCATTAGCTAACTTTTCAATCATTGTATAGTTGCCTTTTCCACTTCTACTTCTTGCTGCTTCTACAAGCCATCTTAATGCTAATGACTCTTGTCTTCTTGGTGGTACTTCCATTGGAACTTGATATGTTGAACCACCAACTCTTCTTGGTCTTACTTCCATTACAGGTTTTAAATTTTCTATAGCTTTATGTAAAGCTTCTAAAGGTGGTTCTCCTGTTTTTTCTGCTAAAATTTGCATTGCAGTATATACTATTTTTTCTGCTTTAGATTTTTTTCCATCAAGCATTACTTTATTTATTAATTTATGCACTAAAACATCGTTATAAACTGGATCTGGCATTATTTCTCTTGGTTTTACAGGACCTTTTCTTGGCATTTTTTAACCTCTCCTTAATTATTTCTTAGCTTCTTTTGGTTTTTTTGTTCCATATTTAGAACGAGATTGTCTTCTATCTTTAACACCTGCAGCATCAAGGGCACCACGAATAATTTTATATCTAACCCCAGGCAAGTCCTTAACCCTTCCACCTCTAACTAAAACTATTGAGTGCTCTTGAAGGTTATGTCCTTCACCTGGAATATAACATGTAACTTCATAACCATTTGAAAGTCTTACCCTTGCAACTTTCCTTAATGCAGAGTTTGGCTTCTTAGGGGTAGTAGTATATACTCTTACACAAACTCCTCTTTTTTGAGGATTTCCTTCTAATGCAGGTGCTTTAGATTTTTTAGTTACCTTTTCTCTTCCTTTCCTAACTAACTGGTTTATTGTTGGCACAGTATATCCTCCTTTAAAATATAAAGACAAACAAAAATTATAATGCAAACATAAAAAAAAATCAATATTTGCCAAACTTACTTATTTGAAAGTTTAATCTAAATACTATTAATATATTAACATATTAATACAAAGAGGGAAAAATCCCTCTTTAATATATTATTCTTCCTCAGATTCTTTTTTTATTTTTGTAAGTTCATCTACTAATATTGCATCTACTTTTGAGTATTCTTTAATTCCTGTTCCTGCAGGTACAATATTACCAATAATAACATTTTCTTTAAGTCCTTCAAGATGATCTTCTTTTCCTTCTATTGCAGCATCTGCAAGGACTCTTGTTGTTTCTTGGAAAGATGCTGCAGATATCCAGCTTTTTGTAGATAATGATGCTTTAGTTATACCAACAAGCACAGGTTCAGCTTTTGGTGGTTTTCCTCCTTCTTCAAGAATTCTTTGTACTTCCTCTTCAAGATCAACTTTGTCAATAATCTCATTTAATAAGAATTTACTATCTCCAGGATCTACTATTTTAACTTTTCTCAAAATCTGTCTTATAATCACTTCAAAATGTTTATCGTTAATATCAACCCCTTGTAATCTATAAACCATTTGAACTTCTTTAAGTAAGAATTGTGCTAATTCTTCAGGCCCATTAATTTTAAGAATATCATGTGGATTAGGTGTACCATCTGTAAGAGGATCTCCTGCTTTAACTTGTTCTCCATCTTTTACGATGATGAATTTACCTTTAGGTATGAAGTATTCTTTTTGTAATCCTGTATCTTTATTAAATACAACAACTTTTGTACCTTTTGATTTTAGTCTTATTATTCCTTCAAACTCAGCAATAATAGTTCCATCATCTGTAATTTTTTGACCTTCTTGAACATGTTGTCCGTTTTTAACCATAATTAAAGAGTTTTCTGGGATTTTATATGTTCTTGATTCCCCTTTTATAGGATTATATAGGATAACTTCATCAGCATCTTCAAATAGTCTTACTATTCCATCTATTTCTGAAACTACTGCTTTATTTTTAGGTTCTCTTGCTTCAAGAAGTTCTTCAACTCTTGGAAGACCACCAACAATATCTCTAACTTTTGCTTTTTCTCTTGGTATTTTTGCTATTGTATCACCTTCATTTACTTTAAAATCTTCTACAGTTTCCAAATAATTATGGTACACATCAGCATGCTCATCTTCAGAACAAGCAAGACATTTATCCCATTTTGATTTTATTTTATCTCTTGGTATTAATAATAATGTATTAACTGGTAAGTCGTAGATGTACTCTTTTCCATCTTCACCTTTTATTACCATTCTAGGTGTGTGAAGAACTGCATCCTTAGGTCTCATAAAGCTAATTTCAAGGTTAGTTTTTCCTGTAATACTATCTCTTTCCTCTTTAATTGTAACATCAAGTATTATATCTCTAAGTTCAAGTTTACCGGCTTTTTCTGCGATAATAGGTATAGAGAATGGATCCCATTCTACTAAAACATCTCCTGGTTTTACTTTTTGTCCATCTTTAATTTTAAGTTCAGCTCCATAAGGTGCTGGGTATCTTTCTAATATTTTTCCTTCTTCATCTACAATTTTTATAATACCATCTCTATTAATAATAAGTTCTTTTCCTTCTTTATTTTGAACTGTTTTTACATTTAATAATTTAACAAAACCTTCTTGTTGAGCAACATGTTTTGTTTGTGTTGCTTGAGCTGTAGCAGCACCACCTATATGGAAAGTTCTCATTGTAAGCTGTGTACCTGGTTCCCCAATTGATTGAGCACCTATAATACCTACTGCTTCTCCAATATCAACAAGTTTTCTTTGAGAAAAGTCTCTTCCATAACATTTAGCACATATTCCTCTTTTCATTTCACAAGTTAAAGCAGATCTAATTTTAACTTCTTCAATTCCTGCATTTTCAATTTCTTGAGCTTTTTCTTCTGTTATCTCTTCATCTCTTTTTACAATTATTTCATTTGTATAAGGATCAACTATGTCTTCTGCTGCATATCTTCCTATTATTCTATCTTTTAATGGAACAATTATTTCTCCCCCTTCTATTATTGAAGATACTGTTATACCTTTTAAAGTTCCACAATCTTCATTTGTAATTATTACATCTTGTGCAACGTCAACTAATCTTCTTGTTAAATATCCTGCCACTGCTGTTTTTAATGCAGTATCTGCAAGACCTTTTCTAGCTCCATATGTTGATATGAAATACTCTATAACTGTTAATCCTTCTCTAAAGTTTGAACGGATAGGTGTTTCAATAAATTCACCTGAGTGTTTTGCCATAAGACCACGCATACCAGCAAGCTGTCTTATCTGATCCTTATTACCTCTAGCTCCAGAAAGTGCCATCATATAGATTGGATTAAATATACCTGGATATCTTTTTCCATTTTCAACTCTTTCTGCTTTTTCAAGTTCTTCAAACATTAATTTTGTAACTTTATTAGTTGTTTGAGACCATATATCAATTACTTTATTATGTCTTTCACCTTTTGTTATTATTCCATCTACATATTGTTGCCATACTTTTTCTGCTTCTTCTTCAGCTTTTTGAACTATTTCCCATTTATCAGTAGGAACAACAAGATCATTTATAGCAATAGAAATACCTGCTTTAGTTGATTGTTCAAATCCAAGCTTTTTAAGTTTATCTAATGTCTGAACTGTTATTTCATTACCAAACTGATCATAAACTTCAGATATAAGTTTAGCTACCTTTTTCTTATCTAATGGTTCATTTACAAATCTAAACCCTTCTGGAAGGATTGAGTTAAATTTCAATCTTCCAATAGTTGTTTCTAAAAATTTACCTGCTTTTGGATCTATTGGTTTTCCATCTTTCTTTTTGTTTCTAATTTTTATTTTTGCAAGGAGATCTACTTTTCCAAGTTCATAAGCAAGTAATGCCTCATCTACATTTGCAAATAATTTTCCTTCTCCTTTTGCTCCTTCAATAACTTGAGTCATATAATAAGCACCAAGAATCATATCTTGAGAAGGCATAGTAATAGGTTTTCCATGGGCTGGAGAAAGAACATTCTGAGTAGAAAGCATTAATATGTAAGATTCAAGCTGTGCTTCTACTGATAAAGGTACATGCACAGCCATTTGATCACCATCAAAGTCTGCGTTAAATGGTGGGCAAACAAGAGGGTGTAGTTTTATAGCTTTACCTTCTACTAAAACAGGCTCAAAAGCTTGAATAGACATTCTATGAAGTGTAGGTGCCCTGTTTAGTAAAACTGGATGTTGTTTTACAACTTCTTCAAGACATTCCCATACTTCTGGAGCTTTTTCTTCTACCATTCTTTTTGCATTTTTTATAGAAGTTGCATATCCTTTTTCTTCAAGTCTTCTATATACAAATGGTTTAAATAGTTCTAATGCCATCTGCTTTGGAAGACCACATTGATGCATTTCAAGATCTGGTCCTACAACAATTACAGAACGACCTGAATAATCAACCCTTTTACCAAGAAGGTTTTGTCTAAATCTTCCTTGTTTTCCTCTTAAAGAGTCTGATAAAGATTTTAAAGGTCTATTATTTTGAGTAACAATTCTTCCTCTTCTACCATTATCAATAAGAGCATCTACTGCTTCTTGAAGCATTCTTTTTTCATTTCTAATAATAATTTCAGGAGCGTCAAGTTCTATTAATCTTTTTAATCTGTTATTTCTATTTATTACTCTTCTATATAAATCATTTAAATCAGAAGTTGCAAATCTTCCTCCATCAAGAGGTATTAATGGTCTTAGATCAGGAGGAATTACAGGAATTACATCTAATATCATCCATTCTGGTTTGTTTCCTGATTTCATAAATCCTTCAATTAATCTTAACTTTCTGATTAATTTTTTAAGTTTTTGCTCAGCAACTTCCTTAAGTATTGTTTGTCTTACACTGTCTTTAATTACACTAAATGCAGGTATATCTTTGTTCTTTTCTTTGTACTTTTTATAAAGTTCTTCAATAGCTTTTACACCTGTTTCATAAACAAAAGAATCTTCACCATATTCTTGGATAAGTTCTTCTAATTCTTTTTGATGAACTAATTTTCCTACGAGTAAAGGAGTATCTTTTGGATCAACTATTAGATAATAATCTTTAGATATTAAAGCATCTATCTCTTTATCTGTTGGAAGAATATCTCCAAACTGAATTCCAAAGTCTGATAATCTTCTTGCAATCTCAGCTATAACTTTTTTATAAAGTTTATCTTGTTTTTCTTTGAAATTTATATCTAATTCATCAAAACCAATTGCATAAGTTTTTAATTCTTTTTTGAGTTTAAAAGCATATGCTTCTAAGTCTAATCTTGAAAGAACGTCTTTAACTTTCTCTGCTCCCATTCCATATTCAAATCTTTCTGAATTTTCATAATCATATGACTCTCTAAATTCTTCTTCTGATTTAACATATATTTTTACCCATTTTGTAAGACCGCCATCTAAGAATGGAATTGTTGATGGATTCTTTTCAAACTCTTCCTCTTCTTCTTCTGTTTCTGGATGTTCAATTATTAAATATGATTCAAAATATATAACCCTTTCTATATCTCTTGATGTAAGACCTAAAAGATTTCCAAGTTTAGAAGGTGTTGATTTTAAATACCATATATGAGCTACTGGTGAAGCAAGTTCTATATGTCCAAATCTTTCTCTTCTTACATCTGATCTTGTAACCTCAACACCACATCTATCACAAACTGTTCCTTCATATTTTTTCTTTTTATATTTACCACAAAGACATTCATAATCTTTTACAGGACCAAATATCTTTGCACAAAATAATCCATCTTTTTCAGGTTTTAAAGTTCTATAATTTAAAGTTTCCGGTTTTTTAACTTCTCCATGAGACCATTTTCTAATTACTTCTGGAGATGCAAGACCTAATTTTATGCCTTCAAAAGGTATGAGTCCTTTAGCTTTATTTTTGTCTATCAAGGTAAAAACCTCCTAAAAATAATGTTAAAAAGGGGAAAAATCCCCTTTTTAGGTTTAAATCTCAAATTTTTTGTTCTTTGATACTATATCAACCTGATCACAAGGTTTTGTTTCTCCATCTTCCATTTTACAGTTAACATCAAGAGCTAATGCTTTAAGTTCTCTAACAAGTACTTTAAATGATTCAGGTATTCCTACATCATAATAATATTTTCCTTTTACAATAGATTCATATACTCTTTTTCTACCTTCTATATCATCAGATTTCACTGTTAGCATTTCTTGTAATGTATATGCTGCACCATGTGCTTCAAGTGCCCAAACTTCCATTTCTCCAAGTCTTTGTCCACCAAATTGTGCTCTACCACCAAGTGGCTGTTGTGTGATAAGAGAGTAAGGTCCAGTAGAGCGGGCATGAATTTTATCATCTACCATATGTATTAATTTAAGCATATACATATATCCTGCATTTACTTCCATATCAAATTTTTCACCAGTTCTACCATCTATGAGAGTTGTTTTTCCTGTTTCTTTAAGTCCAGCTTTTCTAAGTAATTCTTTAATATCTGATTCTGTAGCACCTTCAAAAACAGGGGTAGAAATAGGAATTCCTATATTTATTAAATCTTTTAAAATATCATTTAAAGATTCTTCATCTAACTCTTTAAGATATTCTTCAAGAAGTTTTACATCTTCATCTCTTAATTTCTTAATTAATTCATCTTGAGTATCATTTGCTATTTTGTAATATTCAATAATCTTCTTAATAATTTCATCTTTACTATTTAACTTTTTAATTTCTTCACCTAATTTTTCACCAAGTTTTTTAGCGGCCAAGCCAAGGTGAGTTTCAAGTATTTGTCCAACATTCATACGAGAAGGAACACCAAGCGGGTTAAGAACTATATCTACAGGAGTTCCATCTTCAGTAAATGGCATATCTTCTACAGGTAGTACAACAGAAATAACCCCTTTATTCCCGTGTCTACCAGCCATTTTATCACCAACTTGAATCTTTCTCTTTTGGGCTATATAAACTTTTACAAGTTCATTAACTCCAGGTTTTAAATCAGCTCCTTTTTCTACTTCTTTTATCTTAGAACTATATATTTTCTCCCATAACTGTATTTGAAGTTTAGCTTTATCAATAATCTCTTTTGCCTTCTCAGTAACTTCTTTATCTTTTAAGAATCCTGCAGGATTAACAGCTATAAATTTCACAACAGAATCAAAATTTTCTTCTGTTATTTCTTTTCCAGCTTTTAGAATAGTTTTTCCTGCTATCTTAACATCTTTAGAAACTTTGCTACCTATAATAACTTCTTTTAGCTGACTATCTCTTCTATTTTGGATGAAATCTTTTTTATCTTCTAGCTCTTTTTCTAATTTTTCAATCTCTTCATTTAACAATTTTTCTAAATATGCATTTTTCTTATTACCTTTCTTTCTTGCAAATACTTGGACATCTACAACTATACCTTCTACTCCAGTAGGAACTCTTAAAGAAGTATCTTTAACATCAGATGCTTTTTCTCCAAAAATAGCAAGTAATAATTTTTCTTCTGGAGTTGGCTGTGTTTCTCCTTTTGGAGTTACTTTTCCAACAAGAATATCTCCAGGTTTTACATAAGCTCCTATTCTAACAATTCCATGCTCATCCAAGTTAGCCAAAGCCCTTTCTGAAACACCAGGAATATTCCTTGTTATTTCTTCAGAACCAAGTTTTGTTTCTCTTGCTTCAACTTCAAATTCTTCTATATGAATAGATGTAAATACATCATCTTTTACAAGCCTTTCAGATATTACAATAGCATCCTCAAAGTTATATCCTCTCCATGGCATAAATGCAACTAATACATTTTTACCAAGAGCAAGCTCTCCTTTGTATGTAGATGTTCCATCTGCTATTATTGCTCCTTTTTCAACAATATCACCTTTTCTAACTAAAGGTCTTTGATTTATACATGTTGCTTGGTTTGAACCTCTAAATTTTTTAAGTTTATATATATCCATTCCAATATCTAAAGGATCATTTTCATTTATTTCATCTTGATTAACTTTAATAACAATCTTATCTCCAGAAACATACTCTACAACGCCACCTCTTTTTGCTACAACAACAGAACCAGAATTTTTAGCTACAATCCTTTCAATTCCTGTTCCTGCAAGAGGATATTCTGTTTTTAATAATGGCACTGCTTGACGTTGCATGTTTGATCCCATTAATGCCCTGTTTGCATCGTCATGCTCTAAGAATGGAATTAAAGAAGAAGAAACAGAAACTACTTGTTTTGGAGATACATCCATATAATCAACTTCTTCTGGCCTTACAAGTCTTATATCTCCTTTTGCTCTCGCTAAAACTCTATCTCTTAAAAAGTTTCCATTTTCATCAATAGGTGCATTTGCTTGAGCTATTACATATTTTTCTTCATCATAAGCTGCTAAATATTCTATTTCATTGGTAACTTTACCATCTTTTACTTTTCTATAAGGTGTTACTAAAAATCCAAACTCATTTAAACTTGCATAAACTGTAGTTGAAGAAACAAGACCAATATTTTGGCCTTCAGGTGTTTCAATTGGACATATTCTTCCATAATGGGTAGGATGAACGTCCCTTATCTCAAATTTTGCACTATCTCTTGTTAAACCTCCTGGTCCAAGTGCTGACAATCTTCTTTTATGAGTTAACTCTGCCAATGGATTTGCTTGATCCATAAATTGAGAAAGCTGACCTGTTTTTAAAAACTCTAAAATAGATCCTGTTAAATATCTTGGATTTATGAAATTTCCTGGTTTTATAGAAGGGTCTTCTAAATCAATAGTTGCAATTCTATCTTTAAATGCTTTATTCATTCTAGCAAGACCAATTCTTGCTTGGTTTTCTAAAAGTTCTCCTACTGGTCTAACTCTTCTGTTTCCAAGATGTGCTATATCATCTAACTCTTTTTTACCAAGTCTAAGTTCAAGTAAGTACTTAACAATATTTACAATATCTGGAAGAAGTATAAATCTAGCTTCTTCATCTAAGTAAGCTTCAACTTTTATTTCTTTAAATTTAATAGATTTTAGTTTTTCAACTATTTCTGCATCAATTTTAGTCCCAGATTTTAATGTTTCATTTCCTACCTTTATATCTTCAGCTAATGCTAAAGGTGGATATTTTTCTAATAAGGTATCTAAATCTAAAGGTTTTATTACTTTTGGTATATTATGAACTTTTGCATTTATTTTAACTCTACCAACCCTTGATAAATCATATCTTTGGCTATCATAGAATATAGTTTCAAATAATTCATTTGCTCTTCTTAAGAAAGCTTTTGGATCCATTACTGCAGTATCAGTAGGTCTCATTTTTCTATAAATTTCAACTCTTGCAGCATCTTGGAAAGTGAAATCTTTATTTATTTTAGGTTGATCTTTTTTTAATGTCTCAACAATAATATTTCCATAAGGTGATTTTCTAAATATGATAGGGTCTATAGCAATTACTTCTTCTATTTCAATCCTATCATCTAATAAAAATTTATCTAAATTTTCTGGTTCTACAAATGTTTCAGCTCTAACTTTTACTTTTTTTCCTCTTTCATCTTCCTCTTCAGTAATAAAGGTTGCAAATATTTCATCATTAGAAACTTCTTCTGTAGATACTTCTAACTCTGTCTTTGGATCTATGAGTTTTCCATCCCTAACCTTATATCTTTGTATATTATCTCCATAAAACGCTTTTAAAATTTTATATGCAGTGTCTAAACCAAATGCTCTAAGTATTGTAGTTCCTAAAACTTTTCTTCTATCTAATTTTGCATTGAAAATTTCCACATTAGTTGCATATTCAAATTCTAGTCTTGAACCTTTTTCTGGTATGATAGAACCTTTATATATAATTCTTGTTAAAACATCTTTTGTTTTATCTTCTTTTCCTTCAAATAATATTCCTGATGATCTTATTAACTGAGAAACAATAATTCTTTCACTACCATTTACAATAAAGTTTGCAAATTCCGTTAGAAGTGGAACATCTCCAAAATATACTTTTTCTTTTTTTGTAAACTTAGGAATAATCTCTCCAGTTTCTGGATTAACTTGGTTTACTACAAGTTCAAGTAAAACTCTTAAAGGTGCTGAATAAGTTAATCCTTTATATTTACATTCTTCTACAGAATGTTTTTCTTTATATATTAAAACTCCTCCACAATGAGGACATTCAACACCAGGCCCACCTACAACATCTGTAGGAAGTGGCTTTTCACATTTACCACATTCCCAATCTCCAATTTCATATGCTATATATCTTATTTCTACTTGGCCATTTGGATCTACAAAAGGAAATGTATTTCTGAATATATTTTCTAAACCTTTGTCTTCCCTTTCATAAGGATTTTTATTAAACTGGACAAAATCTTCAAAAGATTGTTTTGGAATATGTAGTAAATCAGGAGGTGATACTATTTCTTTTCTTCTTTTTAATGATTTTCTGAGGGGGTTGTAATTTATATTTCTTATTTTTTTCATATTTGCACCACCTTAATGAAATTTATTTTATATTGAAATACAAAAAGGCAGACTAACCCGTTAAGGAAAGCCTGCCTTTTATTTAAAGACTAAATTCTATAAAAATGAAAGCAATATTATTTAATTTCGACTGTTGCACCAGCTTCTTCAAGTTTAGCTTTTATTTGTTCTGCTTCTTCTTTAGAAACTCCCTCTTTTATTGGTTTTGGAGCACTATCAACTAATGCTTTAGCATCTTTTAATCCAAGTCCAGTGATTTCTCTAACTACTTTAATAACATTTATTTTCTTATCTCCTGGGCTTTGGAGAATTACATCAAACTCTGTTTTTTCTTCTGCTGCTGCACCACCAGCTGCACCACCAGCTGCAGGAGCTGCTGCAACCATAGCTGCTGCAGATACACCAAACTCTTCTTCTAATTCTTTAACAAGCTCAGCAAGCTCAAGAACAGTCATGTTTTTAATTGCTTCTTTAATTTCTTCTTTTGAAATTGTTGCCATCTTATAAAAACCTCCTAAAATTTTTTCTTTAAATTAGAAATTTATTCTTCCTTTTCTTTCTTTTCTTTTATAGCATTAAGTACCATTACAGCTTTTTGTGGCACTGCATTTAAAGTTCTTACAAAGTTAGTTATAGGTGCCATCATTGTAGCAAAAAGTTGTGCAAGTAATTCTTCTCTGCTAGGCAATGATGCAAGTCTTTCAATTTCTTCAGGAGTAACATATTCACCTGTCAATAATCCTGCTTTAACTTTTGCAGTTTCTTTATCTTTTATAAACTCTTTTAAAGTTTTTGCAGCTTCAACAATATCTTCATATGCAAATATTACAGCAGATGGTCCTTTGAAAATATCTATTTTATCATAAAGAGGTGTTCCTGTGCAAGCCCTATATAAAATTGTATTTTTTATAACTTTTACTTCTGCATCTTTTCTTTTTATGTATTTTCTAAAATCTGCCATTGAGTTTGCATCAATTCCTGTAAAATCAAAAACAACCATAAGTTTTGCTCTATTTATCTTATCCTGTATTTCATCAACAATCTGTTGCTTTTTCTGTATAGCTTTTCTAACTTCTGTTGTCATTTCTTTTCCTCCACTAAATTTTAAGCAGCTTTAGCTTCAAATTCCTTCTGTAGATTTAATACATCTACTTTAACAGAAGGATCCATTGTAGCTTTAACTACTGCATTTCTTACATACTGTCCTTTTAATCCAGAAGGTTTAGCTTTTAAAACTGCATCATAAACAGCAAGAGCATTTTCATAAAGTTTTTCATTATCAAATGAAACTTTACCTATCGGAATATGAAGATTTCCATTTTTATCAACTTTAAATTCTACTCTACCTTTTTTAGCTTCTGATACTGCTTTCTTAACATCTGTTGTTACTGTACCAACTTTTGGATTTGGCATTAATCCTCTTGGACCAAGTATTCTACCAAGTTTAGCAACCTTAGGCATCATATCAGGAGTAGCTATAACAACATCAAAATCTATCCAGTTTTCATTTAATATTTTATTTATTAAATCTTCTCCACCAACATAATCTGCTCCAGCTTCTTCAGCTTCTTTTACTTTTTCACCTTGAGTAATTACTAATACTTTTTGTTCTTTACCAAGTCCATGTGGAAGGACAACAGAACCTCTAACCATCTGATCTGCATATTTAGGATCAACACCTAATCTAAAAACAAATTCTACAGTTTGATCAAAATTTCTTTTTGTTATATCTGCAATTTCTTTTACCTTTTTAATAGCTTCTTCTAAAGAATAAGTTTTTTCTTTATCAATAACTTTTAAAGCATTTAAGTATTTTTTTCCTCTTTTTGCCATCTTTTATGCCTCCATACCTTCAACTTCTATTCCCATAGAACGAGCTGTACCTGCAATAGATTTCATAGCTGCTTCAATATCTTCTGTATTCATATCTTTTAATTTAAGTTCTGCTATCTCTCTTATCTGTTGTTTTGTAACTTTACCTACTTTTTCTCTTTTAGGATCTCCTGCACCTTTCTTTATTTTTGCAGCTTCTTTTAAAAGATATGATGCTGGTGGTGTTTTTAGAATAAATGTGAAAGATCTGTCATTATAAACAGTGATAACAACTGGAACAATTGTACCTGGCTTTAATTCAGCAGTAGCTGCATTAAAAGCTTTTACAAATTCCATAATATTTACACCATGTTGACCAAGTGCTGGTCCAACTGGTGGTGATGGTGATGCTTGTTGAGCTGGTATCATCAGCTCAATTTTTCCTACTTCTTTCTTTGCCATAAATATTACACCTCCTTGAGTTTAACTAAATCTTTTCCACCTGGGAGAACTCAAGTTCAACCGGTGTGGAACGTCCAAATATTGATATTGAAACTATTAATTTTTCTTTATCTGGTATTACTTTATCTACAACACCTGTAAAATTCATAAATGGTCCTTCTATTACTCTTACTTTATCTCCAACAGAATATAAAAGTTTTTTAACTTTAGGAGCGCCTTTTTGTATTTGACCTAACACTCTTTTTACTTCTTTTTCATCAAGAGGAACAGGCATTCCTCCTGCACTTACAAAACCTATAATATAAGGTGTTTTCTTTATTAAATCTATTAAATCATCATTAAGTTCTGCTTTTATCAAAAGATAACCAGGGAAAATTTTATTTTCTAAAATAATTCTAGCTTCTGTTTTATTTTCTTTACATTGTATTTTTTGGCCAGGCTTAGATATAGGACTGTGCTGTACACAAGCTTCATCACCTTCTACACTTTCTAAAACCCTAACCTTTCCATCTTCTACTAAAAATTTTGTTATTCCTTTTTTCCCTGCTACTTCTAATTCTCTATTTCCACCTTTTAAAGATAATTTATATTTTTCTTTTCCTAAAGCTTTTATTACTACTTTTTCTTCAGCAGGAACAACAACTTCGTCAACAAGATGCTTCATATTATTTAATTCAAGCTGTTTTAATAAGTTTTCTTTAGCCCTTACTTCTAAATTAGATTGAGTATATAATGCATACCATTTCTTTTCTTCTTTTTGTTCTTCTTTGTTATCTTCTATATTGTTTTCTACTTTTTTTTCTTCTTTTTTCTCTTCTGTCATTTTCACACCTCAAATCATCTAAAAAGGAAATCTATTACTCTACTAAAAACTATATCCCATATCCATAAATATATAGAAACTATCAATGTAAAGATAATAACAGCTATAGTTGCATTCTTTACAAGTTCCTGTGAAGGCCAAGTAACTTTTTTTAATTCTTCTTTAACTTCTTTTAAAAATTTTATTATTTCATTTATACCCATTTTTTACCATTAAACGGGGCAAGGAGGACTCGAACCCCCAACCTGCGGATTTGGAGTCCGCTGCTCTGCCAAATTGAGCTATTGCCCCAATAATCTATTATTTAGCTTCTCTATGGATTGTATGCTTTCTACAAAATCTACAATACTTTCTAAGCTCTAATCTATCTGGATGCTTTCTTTTATTTTTAGTTGTTGTATAGTTTTTTCTTTTACATTCTGTACAAACTAAAGTTATTATTTCTCTAGCCATTTAATTACCTCTCCTTACTCAATAATTTCAGTAACAACACCAGCACCAACAGTTCTTCCACCTTCTCTAATAGCAAATCTCATTTGCTCTTCTATTGCTACTGGCACC
>NZ_REFO01000001.1 GCF_003688665.1 Hydrogenothermus marinus | reverse complement strand
GAACTTTCTGTATATAAAAAATTAGAAAAAAGTGGAAAAAAAATATCTGTAGAAAATCTTAAATATTTAACATCAAAACTTCCAAATAATCTTTACACTGCAAAATATGAACTTGAAAAATTATTAACCTATACTGCAGAAAAAGAAGAGATACAAAAAGAAGATATTGATGCAGTAATTGTAGGAAAGCCTGAAACAAATATATTTGTTTTTCAAAATCAGTTTTTAAATAAAGATATTAAATGTTTGAAAACTTTAAGAATATTAATAGAAAATGGACAACATCCTTTTGAGATACAATCTTTTTTACTTAATCTTTTAAATAAGATACTTATTTTTAAGACTCTAATAAAAAATGAAATTCCTAAATCAGAAGCTTTTGCTAAAATGAAAATAACTTATAAACCACAAATGAAAGTAATAGAAAATGCAGCAATGCTATGGAGTGAAGAAGAGATTATAAAAGCCATAAAAGAACTTTATGAAACAGAAATTTCTCAAAAAATTTATTTTGAAGATATTCAGAAAAATTTAGAAGAGTTTATACTAAAATTATTCCTATGATAGAAGAGAATATAAATCAGCTACGGCCAACATCTTTAAAAGATTATATAGGTCAAGAAGAAGTAAAAAAGCAGATACAGGTTTTTATTGAAGCATGTAGAAAAAGAAATCAACCTCTTGACCATACTTTATTGTCAGGACCACCAGGAGTTGGTAAAACAACATTGGCATCTCTTATAGCTACAGAACTTGGAAGTAATATAACTATTACAACAGGCTCAATTTTAAATAAAAAATCAGATATAGCAGGAATTTTAAGTAGTTTAAATGAAGGAGATATTCTTTTTATAGATGAAATACATAGAATGAATAAAGCAGTTGAAGAGATTTTATATCCTGCAATGGAAGATTTTAAACTGGATATTTTAGTTGGAAAAGGTAAATCTGCAAGAAGTATAAGAATTTCACTTCCAAGATTTACATTAATTGGAGCAACTACAAAAACAGGAATGTTATCATCACCACTTTTATCAAGATTTGGAATAGTGCTACACTTTGATTTTTATGACGAGAAATCTCTTTCTAAAATTGTTAAAAACACAGCAAAAAGACTAAATATAGGTATTACAGAAGAAGCTTGTCTTGAGATAGCAAAAAGAAGTAGAGGAACACCAAGAATAGCAAATAATATTTTAAAAAGAGTTTATGATTATACAGTTGTTCATGGAAAAACTGAAATAGATTTAGATTTAGCTTTACAAGCTTTAAATTTCTTAGGAATAGATGAGTTTGGATTAAATCAGAAAGATATTTTTTATCTTAAAACAATTATTGAAAAATTTGAAAATAAACCAGTAGGTATAAAAACAATATCTTCTGCCATAAATGAAGAGATAGACATTATAGAAGAGATTATAGAGCCTTATCTTATAAGAATTGGATTTTTAAAGAAAACACCAAGAGGAAGGGTTGCTACAGAAAAAGCATTAAAACATTTAGCCATTATATAATATTAGTATGCTTAAAATAATCAACATTAAAAAGTTTTTATATCTTGAGAATATTCAGATAGAGCTTGATAGGGGACTTAATGTATTTACTGGAGAGACTGGAGTTGGAAAATCCTTAATTATAGATGCTATAGAATTTACTCTTGGAAAAAAGTTTAAAGATAACACAGATACTTTTGTAGAGCTTGTTTTTGAAAATATAGAAAATGAGTATTCAGAAGATGGAATGTTAATAATAGCAAGACAGATAAAAAATAATAAAAGTTATTACTTTTTAAATGGCAGAAGAGCTACCCTTTCAACTATAAAAGAAGCAGTAAACAATATTTTAGAAATACATGGCCAACATACACAGCAGATGCTTTTTGACAAAATTTATCCTTTAAAGGTTTTAGATAGTTTTGCAAATATAGAAGATTTAGTAAAAGAGTATCAGAAAATATACAAAAAATATAAATCCTTAGAAAAAGCTGAAAAAGAGCTTTCTCAAAAACAGTCAGATAGACTAAAAGAGATTGATATTATAAATTTTCAGATTGAAGAACTTGAAAAAGCAGAAATACAGGAAGGAGAAAAAGAAAATTTAGAAAAAAGATATGAATATCTTTCAAATATAGAAGATTTAAAAAATGCTACCCAGTTTTCAAAATATACCCTTTTAGAAGAAGAAGGAAGCATTGAAGAAAAATTAAGCAGTGTTATAAAAGAACTTTCAAAATTTGAAGATACAAATGAAAATATAAAAAATGCATATAAACTTTTAGAAGATGCAAAAGAATACATAAAAGAAGCTTATTATAACTTGGATAGTATTGATTTTGATTATTCTGAAGAAGAACTATACCATATAGAAGAAAGATTAAATCTTTTAAATAGGTTAGAACTAAAATATAACACAGATGAAAAAGGTTTAATAACCTTAAAAAAGCAGTTAAAAAAAAGATTAGCAGAGCTAAATAATATTGAGTTTGAAATTCCTAAAATAAAAAAAGAGAAACAGCAAACTTACAAAAAATTAAATGAAATTGCAGAAAAAATATCTAAAATAAGAAAAGAAAAAGCAAAACAGCTTGATAATTTAGTAGAGAATCATCTAAAAGAACTTGCTTTAAAAGATGCAAAATTTATAACCAAGGTAGAAGAAACTGATTTTAATAGTTATGGAAAAGATAAAATTAGTTTTCTATTTTCCGCAAACCAAGGAATAAAGCCTTCACCTATAAATGAAACAGCCTCAGGTGGTGAGCTTTCAAGAGTTTCCCTTGTTTTAAAGCTTGTTTCAAATAAATCAAGTAATACAATAATATTTGATGAAATAGATACAGGAATAGGTGGAAAAACTGCAATTTATATGGCAGATAAAATAAAAAAATTAGCAGATAAATCAAAAGATTATCAGGTAATACTTATCACCCATTTACCGCAAATAGCAGTAGTTGCAGATACCCATTACCTAATAGATAAAAAATCTTTAAATGGAAAAACTATTGCAACTGTTAAAAAAGTAGAAAATGAAGAAAGAGAAAAAGAGATAGCAAGAATGTTAAGCGGAATAATTAATGAAAAGAGTATTCAACATGCAAGAGAGTTATTAAACAGAAAATGAAATATAACTATAAATTAACAATAAGTTATTTAGGAACTAAATACGCAGGGTGGCAAAGACAACCTAACCAACTAACTATACAACAAGTAATTGAAGATAATTTAGAAGTTATTATAAAAGATAAAGTTAGAATTCATGCATCGGGAAGAACAGATGCAGGTGTTCATGCTTATGGACAGGTAGCCCATTTTAAAATAAAAAAATATATTGAGCCTGAAAAAATAAAAAGATATTTAAATGCAACACTACCAAAAGATATAGCTATAAAAGAATGTAAACAAGTACCTTTAAAATTTCATGCAAGATTTAGTGCAAAAGGTAAAAGTTATCTTTATAAAATATATAAACATCCAGACCCATTTTTATATAAAAGAGCTTGGTATATATCTCAAGATTTAGATATTCTAAAAATAAAAGAAGCAGTTGATTTAATAAAAAACTCACCAAATCTGATAGCCTTATCAAAGAAAGGAGAATATCTAAGAGAAGATGTAGATTTAAGAGAGTTTAGTTTTAAATATGATGGATTTTTACTTGAGTTTGAATTATCAGCATCTCATTTTTTAAGATATATGGTAAGAAAAATAATAGGCCATGTAATTCATGTAGGGACAGGAAGGATTGATTTAAACACATTAAAAGAGATAATAGATAGCAAAGACCCTACAAAAGCTTTATTTTTAGCACCACCAGAAGGCCTTTACTTAAAAGAAGTTTATTATCTTCCAGAAGATGAAACTTTATAAAAGTAGATTAGTGAAAAAATACTTTACCTTTTTCTTTATTTAAAAAAATTTTTCAACCAAAAACCCCCTTTTTACCCCACATAGTTCAGATAAAACGAAAAGAACTGATTATGACGAATATAGGCATATTTACTTCTTTTTACCCCACATAGTTCAGATAAAACTCTTATTTTCATCTACTTTCAAGTAGTGTCCTTCATCACAAGCCTTTTTACCCCACATAGTTCAGATAAAACAGATAGTAGAATACGATATCACTATGAACGATGAGTTATCTTTTTACCCCACATAGTTCAGATAAAACGCTTAAATACTGATAAAGAAATATTCTCAAATGTATCTACCTTTTTACCCCACATAGTTCAGATAAAACGCTTAAATACTGATAAAGAAATATTCTCAAATGTATCTACCTTTTTACCCCACATAGTTCAGATAAAACGCTTAAATACTGATAAAGAAATATTCTCAAATGTATCTACCTTTTTACCCCACATAGTTCAGATAAAACGCTTAAATACTGATAAAGAAATATTCTCAAATGTATCTACCTTTTTACCCCACATAGTTCAGATAAAACATTTTAGGCACACTATCATTAGCACTGACAGGCGTACTTTTTAACCCACATAGTTCAGATAAAACTCCATCTACTACTTATCACTTAAGATTTTCTTTAAATCTTTTTAACCCACATAGTTCAGATAAAACCAACCAGTAAACACTATTGAGTTGAGAATATTCAGCTTTTTAACCCACATAGTTCAGATAAAACCTTCCAATCCCCATATAGCTTTATTTCTCCATCTTTATACTTTTTAACCCACATAGTTCAGATAAAACTTCAAGATTGCTAAATAATTCAAGATTTCCGCAAAATTCTTTTTAACCCACATAGTTCAGATAAAACAAAAGTAGCATTTCATTTGGCTCTCCAGTAAATTCTGCTTTTTAACCCACATAGTTCAGATAAAACCTAAAGCCTCTATATCTTGTTTAAGCTCATTATATGCTTTTTAACCCACATAGTTCAGATAAAACGAAGTTAAGAATCAGAAGAGGTGTAAATGAAGAAGGCTTTTTAACCCACATAGTTCAGATAAAACGCAGTAGAAGGTTATGTATCAGGAGAAGATGGAAAAGCCTTTTTAACCCACATAGTTCAGATAAAACCTGCAGGTTTCCCAATAATTTTTTCTATATATCTGACTCTTTTTAACCCACATAGTTCAGATAAAACAGTCAAACTTGCCTTTTTCTGCTAATTTTTGTTTTCTTTTTAACCCACATAGTTCAGATAAAACATAAAAACTCAATGGCTGTGGTGTATAACTATTTATCTTTTTAACCCACATAGTTCAGATAAAACCATAGCTGAATTGCTGCAGAAATATTGCTCAGAACATACTTTTTAACCCACATAGTTCAGATAAAACTATTTATCCAGTTCCATATTAAATCATCATAACCATCTTTTTAACCCACATAGTTCAGATAAAACTGGTGATTATGATTTTGGCGGTTATGTAGACCATATTCTTTTTAACCCACATAGTTCAGATAAAACTCATGTGCAGAAAATTGAAACCAAGTCCATATGATGATCTTTTTAACCCACATAGTTCAGATAAAACGAGCAGAAGATAAGAAAAAGTATATTGAAATTACGACCTTTTTAACCCACATAGTTCAGATAAAACGATCCCACCACTTATCAAAATGTTCACTACATCCTACTTTTTAACCCACATAGTTCAGATAAACCATAATTGTGGCACTCAAAATATAGATATAGATTTAAGTCTTTTTAACCCACATAGTTCAGATAAACCTATATTCCTTCTCAAAACGAAGGGTAATAGAGAAAGAAATCGACTTTTTAACCCACATAGTTCAGATAAACCCAACTTGGGGGTTATAGACCTAGATCAAGAGAGAAGAGCTTTTTAACCCACATAGTTCAGATAAACCTTAACCCAGCATGATGCAACTCCTCATCAAAAAGAACACTTTTTAACCCACATAGTTCAGATAAACCTATTGTTTACTTACCAGTCAAGTTATAATTATGATTACTTTTTAACCCACATAGTTCAGATAAACCGCCATATATCCCTATTCCGCCTGCATTCTTTGAAATTACTTTTTAACCCACATAGTTCAGATAAACCTCAGATGCAAATGGTGTTTTGAATAACTGGATAGCTCACTTTTTAACCCACATAGTTCAGATAAACCGATCCAGTAATTGCCTATCACCCCGAACACGGGGTGACTTTTTAACCCACATAGTTCAGATAAACCATAATTTGCAATATTCTACTGATAATGGCGTAACTCTTTTTAACCCACATAGTTCAGATAAACCGAAAGGAAAAAGAATTTTTAAGAGAGCTAAAAGAACTCGGCTTTTTAACCCACATAGTTCAGATAAACCATCAATATTATATAGATAATCAATAAGCCACTCTTCAGCTTTTTAACCCACATAGTTCAGATAAACCTTGAGTTGTTTGTTTTCTGGATTTGTATTTCTAAACTTTTTAACCCACATAGTTCAGATAAACCGAAAACACTATGTTAAATTAATAAAACCTATTGACAACTTTTTAACCCACATAGTTCAGATAAACCCTCCATTGTTTGCAAGGATTTTAGCTTGTTCAGGACTCTTTTTAACCCACATAGTTCAGATAAACCCCGTTAATTTAAGTTAATAAAAAAAATTGCTCTTGTCAAGTATTTTAACTTTTTCCAGAGGATTTTATAATTTTAAAAAATCCTCGCAAATGATAGTAAGTTGCATCAAACCTCCAGTAATGCAAATATATTTTCTATTATATTCTCGCAAATTATTATAAAAAGCCAACTTACACAGAAATATATTTTCTATTCAAAATGCAACTACATATCAAAATTTGTTATGTATATTTTAAAAAAGTGATAAAAACAAAATCTGAACCAAATGGGACTACCTATTCTATTTCCAAGTAGCCAATCTTTATAGATAAATTAATTATATCATAAAAAATTATACAATAACTTTGTTATAATTTCCTTATGCTAAAGAATATTTAAAAAATTTCAAATTTACATAAATTATTTATTTAATTTCCCAAATGTTGGAGGTTCAATGGTTTACGATACAGAATTTGATGTGGTTGTAATAGGTGGAGGACATGCAGGAATAGAAGCAGCATTAGCATCTGTGAAACTTGGGGTGAAAATTGCACTTATTACCCTTGATAAAGAAAAAATAGGAGTTATGCCTTGTAATCCATCTATTGGTGGCATTGCAAAAGGAATAGTTGTAAGAGAGATAGATGCCTTTGATGGAGAGATGCCAAAAGCAATAGACAAGGTAGGACTTCAATATAAAATGCTTAATACAAGAAAAGGACCAGCAGTTCGCTCACCAAGAGCACAAGCAGACAAAGAAGAATACAGAAAATATATGGTAAATAAAACTCAAAATACAGAAAATTTAACAGTTATAGAAGGAGAAGCAACTGATATTTTCTTAAAAGAAAATCTAAATGAAGTTGAAGGTGTAGAAGTTGATGGAGAATATAAAATAAAAACAAAGTCAGTAGTAATTACTACAGGAACATTTTTAGATGGTTTAATTCATATTGGAGATAAAAAATTTCCTGCAGGTAGAATGGATGAAAAACCTGCAAATAAACTACCTCAGTTTTATAAAAGACATGGTTTTCCTCTTGTTAGATTTAAAACAGGTACACCAGCAAGACTTGATAAAAATACAATTAATTGGTCTGTTTTAGAAGAAGCACCGGGAGATGAAATACCACCTAAATTTTCATTTTGGACAGAGCCAGTAGGTTCTTATTTCTTTAAAAAGGGACAAAAAGATCAAGTACCTTGTTATATTACATATACAAATGAAAAAACCCATGAAATTATTAAAAATAATTTACATAGAACAGCTTTATATGGAGGAGCAATTACAGGAGTAGGCCCAAGATATTGTCCATCAATAGAAGATAAAATAGTAAAATTTGAAGGAAAACCAAGACATACAGTATGGCTTGAGCCAGAAACAAGAGATGGAATAAGCATTTATCCAAACGGACTTTCCACATCTTTACCTGAAGAAATACAATGGGAAATGTACAGATCAATAAAAGGACTTGAAAATGTTGTTTTATTAAAACCAGCTTATGCAATAGAGTATGATGTAGTACCACCTACAGAACTTTATCCAACTTTAGAAACAAAGAAAATAAAAGGCTTATTCCATGCAGGAAACTTTAATGGAACTACAGGTTATGAAGAAGCAGCAGGACAAGGATTAATAGCAGGTATAAATGCAGCATTAAGAGCCTTAGGAAAAGAGCTTTTTTATATTAGAAGAGATGAAAGCTATATAGGCGTTATGATAGATGATCTTACAACAAAAGGAGTTATAGAGCCTTATAGATTATTTACATCAAGATCAGAATATCGCTTATACTTAAGACAAGATAATCCAATTTTAAGACTTTATAAAAGAGCTTATGATATTGGAATACTTTCTGAAGAAAAATATAAATTAGTTAAAGAGATAGAAAAAGAGATAAATGACTGGATTAATTATTATAAAAATGAAAAAATCAAAATAGATGATAAAACTATATCAGTTTTTAGCTATTTACAAAGACCAGAAGTAAATATAGAAACTTTAAAAGAAAAAGGAATAAAAACACCAGAAAAAGATTATGTAATAGAAGAAGTAGAAATAAATGCAAAATATGAAGGATATTTTGAAAAAGAAAGAAGATTAAATGAAAAAATGAGACATCTTGAAAGTATAAAAATACCAAAAGATATAGATTATTCCAAAATTGCAGGACTTACAAAAGAAGTAGTCCAAAAACTTGAAAAAGCAAGACCTATTACCCTTGGACATGCGGCAAGACTTGAAGGAATTACACCAGCAGCAATAACAGCAATAATGATATATCTTAAAAAAATTAAAGAGGAAAAAAGTGGACAAGCTTGATTTAACTTTATGGGGACTTTTAATATTAATATTTTCAATATTTTTTTATTTTACATATAGATTTTATAAAAAAAGAGGTTAAAATTTGATAGTAAAAGAAGGAGATACAGTATATCTAAGGTCTAAAAAAAATAAATTTTTCATAAAAGTAGAAAAAGATAAAATATTTTCCACCCACAAAGGAAATATAGATTTAAACCAGCTTATTGGTAAAAAATATGGGGAAATTATTGAAACCCATAAAGGAGAGCAGTTTTTAATTTTAAAACCTTCACTTTTTGAGATTATACTGTATGGAATAAAAAGAAATACACAGATTATTTATCCTAAGGATTCAGCATTTATCACTTTAAAACTTGGAATTACAGATGGAATGAAAGTTTTAGAAAGTGGAATAGGAAGTGCAGGGCTTACAATAGTTATGGCAAACGCAGTTAAACCAAATGGTAAGATTTACTCATTTGAAAAAGAAGAAAAATATATACAGCAAGCTTATAAAAATCTTCAGCTTGCAAATTTAGAAAAATATGTAGAAATACAACATAAATCCTTAGAAGAACCTTTACCTGAAAACTTTTTTGATGCAGGATTTATAGATGTTAGAGAGCCTTGGCTATATATTAAAAATATAAAAAATTCATTAAAAAATGGAGCAAACGTAGGATTCTTAGTACCAACAACAAATCAAGTTTCAAAAGTATTAGAAAGCTTGCAAGAAGAAAACTTTTTAGATATAGAAGTAGTAGAACTACTTGAAAGACATTATAAACCTGTTCCAGATAGATTAAGGCCAGAAGATAGAATGGTAGCCCATACAGGATATTTAATCTTTGCAAAAAAGGGTATATAAAAATGGAAATTAAAGGAAAAAATGTATTAATTACAGGTAGTGCAAAAAGAATTGGAAAATATTTAGCTTTATCCTTAGCAAAAGAAGGAGCTAATATTATTATCCATTATAATTATTCAGAAAAAGAAGCAGAAGATGTTGTAAATCAGATAAAAGATTTAGATGTAAAAGTAGAAAAAATAAAAGCAAATTTAGAAGATGAAAAACAAGTAATTAGTCTTGCAGAAGAATCATTAAATATTTTTGGCAAAATAGATATATTAATTAATAATGCATCAATATATTATCCAACACAACTAAATGAAAACATTAGCAAAATATCTGAAGAAATGGATAGATTTTATAAAGTTCATATAAAAGCACCTTTAATTCTTTCTACAATCTTAGGAAAGCATATGTTTAAAAAAAAAGAAGGAAGAATTATAAATATTGGTGATTACTCACCTTTAAGACCTTATAGAAATTTTACACCTTATACAATATCAAAAGGAGGACTTTTAACTTTAACAAAATCATTGGCCAAGGAATTTGCACCTTATGTTTTAGTAAATGCAATACTACCAGGACCAATTATTCCACCTCCAGATTTAGAAGATAAAGAAACACCTTTAAAGAAAACATTATTAAAAAAATGGGGTGGTGAAAAAGAGATACTAAAAGCGGTAAAATATTTAATAGAAACAGATTTTACAACTGGAGCTTTTATTCCAGTAGAAGGTGGAAGACTTTTATGTTAGATTTTGTGAAATTTTTAGGTACTGCAGGTGGTAGGACTGTAGTTTTTAGACAGCTTAGACATTCTGGTGGAATATGGATTAGATTAAATAACATAAATATTATGGTTGATCCGGGACCAGGAAGCTTAATTCGTATCTATGAAAACAATCTTGAACCAAAAGATATAGATATATTTGTTATATCCCATAGACATTTAGATCATGTTGCAGATATAAACTCAGTCTTAGAAGCGGCAACAGAAAGCACAAAAAATAAAAAAGATCTTCTTATTGCACCTGAAGATGCCATAGATGGAGATGATCCAGTAATATTAAAATATTTAAAAAAAGGAATTAAAAAATTTGTATATACAAAAGAAAATATAGAAGTTGATTATAAAGGGGTAAAAGTAAAATCTCATATAAAGCATATCCATAGAGGTGCAGAAGTTTACGGGCTTTCTTTTGAAACAGAAAATAAAAAGATAGTTTATGTTCCCTGTGGAAAGTTTTATGAAAAAATGCTTACAGGCTATCCTGAAAATGCAGATTTAATGATTATAAATACAACATTTGTAAAACCAAAGCCAAATGTAGATCATATGTCAGCAGAAGGTGTAAAACAACTTTTAAAAGCATTAAAGCCTAAAAAAGCAGTAATTACTCATTATAGTGTAGATATGCTTAAAGCAAATCCAAAAGCAGTTGCAAAAAATATAGAAGAAGAAACAGGCATACCAGTAATAGCCGCAGAAGACAGAATGAAGATTAAGATATAATAGTTAAGTTTAAAATTATCCATAGGAGAAGTTCTATTGGGAAGATTAAGATTTTTAAATGCTGGAGAATCTCATGGGCCAGCTCTTACTGCAATAATTGAAGGAATACCATCAAATTTAAAAATATCATCTGATTATATAAATAAAGAACTTGCAAGAAGACAAAAAGGATACGGTCGTGGTGGCCGTATGAAAATAGAAAAAGATAAAGTAAAAATACTTTCAGGAGTAAGATTTGGATATACTCTTGGAAGTCCAATTACATTAATGGTAGAAAACAAAGATTGGGAAAACTGGACAGATATAATGGCTATTGAAGGTGAGCCTGTTGATAAAAGACAGATAACAAATCCAAGGCCTGGACATGCTGATTTAGTTGGTGGTATAAAATATGGATTTGAAGACTTAAGAAATGTTCTTGAAAGAGCATCTGCAAGAGAAACAACAACAAGAGTAGCTGTTGGTGCAGTATGTAAACAATTACTTGAAGATATTGGAATAAAAATAGGAAGTTATGTAGTTTCTATTGGAAACCTTTCTATTAGAGAAAAATTAGAAAATATTCCATTAGAGAAAAGGGCAGAAGTAGCAGAAAAATCTGAAGTTAGAATACCTATACCTGAAGAAGATGAAAAATTTAAGCAATTAATAGATGAAGCTAAAAAAGAAGGAGAAAGCTTAGGGGGAATATTTGAAGTTTTTGCTACAGGTGTTCCTATTGGACTTGGTTCTCATGTTCAATGGGATAGAAGACTTGATGGAAGAATTGCTCAAGCAATGATGAGTATTCAAGCAATGAAAGCAGTTGAAATAGGAGAAGGCTTTGGACTATCTCAAAAATTTGGCTCACAAGCTCATGATGAGATATTCTGGGATAAAGAAAAAGGCTTTTATCATAAAACAAATAGAGCAGGTGGCATAGAAGGTGGTATTACCAATGGAGAGCCAATTATAGTAAGAGTAGGAATGAAACCAATACCAACCTTAATGAGAAAAAAATCATTACAATCAGTAGATATAAAAACAAAACAGCCTTTTGATGCGGCAAAAGAAAGATCAGATGTTACTGCTGTACCAGCAGCAGCAGTTGTAGGAGAAGCTATGCTTGCAATTGTTTTAGCTGATGCAATTCTTGAAAAATTTGGCAATGATAACTGGATTCAAATAAAACAAAGAATGGAAAATTATAAAAAATATGTAAAAGAATATCCATAAGAGAGTTTTTTGGATATTCAGTTTTAGAGTTGATTAATCTGAATGATAAATCAAAGATTTATTTTGTAATTTTTAATTCTAATTTAGAGTAAATTTATAACTTTGAAAGCATCTTTTAAGTTTCATTAAAAACGATAAACTACTCTTTAACTAAATATCCGATGCTTAGTTATTAGACATTCCTAATAAATCTTTTAAATGTCTTTTTGTAGCTAAAGCTCTAATCTTTTTTAAAGCTTTTATCTCTATCTGTCTTACTCTTTCCCTTGATATACCAAGTATTTGTCCTATCTCTCTTAAAGTTTTTGGTTCTTCTCCTGTAAGCCCAAATCTTTGTTCAATAATAAATCTTTCTCTATCTGTTAAAAATTTTAATAATTTTTCTACTTCTCTTTTAATTTCTTCTTCTAAAATATCTTTTTCTATATCTTTTGTACTATGCTTTGATAAAAAATCAATAAATAATGTTCCTTCATCAGTGTCAACAGGTGTATCTAATGAAACTGAATGTCTTTTAATTAAAAGGAAATTTTTTATTGTTTCTTCATCTACTTTTATATTTTCTTTTTCTAACTCTTTTTTTATATCTTCATAAGTTGGTTCTCTTCCTAAATAATCTTTTAAATTAAGATAAACATTATCTATCTTCATTGATAAATTTGATGTTTTTTGAGGTATCCTGATTGTATCTTTTTGGGTTTGTATTGTTTGGAAGATTGATTGTTTAATCCACCATACTGCATATGATATAAATCTAACTCCTCTATCTGGATCAAATCTTTTTGCTGCTTCTATAAGTCCTATATTACCTGCTGATATTAACTCTTGAAATGGAACTCCATATCCAACATAATTTTTAGCAATATTAACAACAAATCTAAGATTAGATTTAACTAATTTATTTATAGCTTCTTTATCTCCTTTTTTAGCTTTTTTAGACAGCTTTTTTTCTTCTTCTGGAGATAAAAGTGGAATATCAGATATTCTTTTTAAATAATATGAAACCCCTTCTTCATACTGAAATTTTTTCATACTTTTCCCCTTTTAAGATTTTTCTTCATTCTTAATTTGTTCTTCTATTTTAATTGGTAAAGTTAGCTGTTTTTTATCCCTCAAAACAGTAATCTTTATTTGGCTGTTTATTTTTAATCTTTGTATAAAAAATGAAAGCTGTTGAGGAGATTTTACCGGTTTTCCATTTATACTTAAAATAATATCACCAACTTCTAATCCATATTTTTCTGCAGGAGAGTTTTTAAATACTTTTATTACAACTACTCCATTTTTTATATTTAGTCTTTTTTTTGCTTTATTTGATATGGGTTGAACTAAAACCCCAAGCCAACCTCTTCTTACTTTACCATATTTTAGTATTTCGTTATAAATATCTAAAACTGTATTTATAGGTATAGCAAAACCTATACCTTGACCTGTATCTACAATAGCTATATTCATTCCTACTACTTTTCCATTTATATCAAATAAAGGACCTCCAGAATTTCCTGGATTTATTGCTGCATCTGTTTGTATATAATCTTCATAAGGAGATAATCCTAAATTTCTATGGAGGGCAGATATTATTCCAAATGTAAATGTATGTCCTAAATTATAAGGACTTCCTGCAGATAAAACAAAATAACCTTCCTTTAATTTTGATATATCTCCTATTTTTACAGGTTTTACATTATTTAAATCCTTATTTACCTTAACTTTTAATACTGCTATATCGCTTTTATCATCATAACCTACAACTTCTGCCTTTTTTTCTATATTATTAAAAAATTTAACTTTTATTTTTTTTGATTTTCCTATTACATGATAATTAGTAAGTATATATATATAATCTTTATCCTTTTTTATTACAAAGCCAGAACCAAGAGATTCATTTTCTAAAGGTTTTAGTTCATTTTTACTAAAAGAAAATATAGTAATAAGAGAAGGTTTGTTTTTTTCTATTACAAAATGTATTTTTTCCTGAATTTGAACAATAGGAGCAGGCTTTTTTTTCTCTATTTTCTTTTCTTCTTTTTTTTCACAGCTGATTAGAATAAAAATTAAAGTTATAATAAATAAAGAAACAGATTTTCGCATATACTGCTCCTGTTTAAATGTATATAAATTATATCATTACAAGGGTAGAAAAATGGAAAAATTTGAACTTCTAAAAAAAGATTTTATAGAAAGTTTATCAAAAGAAAAGAAACAGTTTTTAAAAGATTTAACTTTTTATTCCAAATGTTTAAGAGATTTTTTACTGAGACATGAAGAATACCTTGATTATTTTTACGAAAATCTTGATTTAGATCTCTTAGGTAGAGAAAAATTAATAAAAGAAGCAACAAAGCTACTTGATATATCATCTGAAAATGAGTTTATTACTAATCTAACTATTTTTAAAATGAAACATTTTGGGAGAATTGTATCAAAGGATATTTATAATAAACATACCTTACCTGAACTTATGAAAGAATATTCTTATGTTGCAGATGCTACTTTAGAAATTGCTTTTCAAAGAAGTTGGCAGATAGCAGAAAAAAAATATGGAAAACCATTAGATAATGAAAAAAATCCTGTTTATGCATCAGTTATAGCTCTTGGAAAGCTTGGTGGTCTTGAACTTAATTATTATTCAGATATAGATTTAATGTATATATATGATAATGAAGGAAAAACAGAAAAAGGATTTACAAATAAAGAGTTTTTTAGTTTTTTATTTTCAAAATTAAATCAGTTTTTAACAAAAAGAAATATTGAAGGTCAAACTTGGATAATTGATCTTGATTTAAGGCCAAATGGTAAAAGTGGGTTTATAGCATATTCTTTACCAGCTTTAGAAACATATTACTGGACTGTAGGTAGAGTTTGGGAAAGGCATATGCTTATAAAAGCAAGACATAGTGCAGGAAATAAAAACACAACTGAAGAGTTCTTAAAGATAGTTAAACCTTTTGTTTACAAAAGTTTTACTTCAAAAGATGAGATAAAAGAGATAATAGAAATGAAAAAATTAATAGAAAAAGATGCATTAAGTGTAAATAAAGATGAGTTTGATTTAAAAAAAGGTGATGGAGGAATTAGGGAAGTAGAGTTTACAGCTCAAATTCTTCAGCTTATTTATGCAGGGAAAGATAAATATCTTCAAGAAAGAAGTACATATAAAACAATACAAAAATTAAAAGAAAGAGGAATACTAACTGAAGAAGATGCAGATATTTTAACAAGTGCATATCTATTTTATAGAAAACTTGAGCATATTATTCAGATAGAAAACTGTCAACAAACTCAAAAATTTAAATATAAAAATGCAGATATATATGCAAAAAAATTAAATTTAAAAGATGGTAATGAGCTTTTAGAAAAGTTAAATGACTATAGAGAAAAAGTAAAGAAAATTTTTAATTCTTTACAATTAGAAGATACAAAAGAACTTAGTCCTCTTCAAAAATATATATTCACAAAACATAATGAAGATGAAGCTTTAAATTATTTAGCTTCAATAGGTTTTAAAGATCCAAAATGGGCTTTAAGTAGGATTAAAGAGATATTTTTTAGTAAAGATTTTATTCTGTTAAGTGAAGATTTTAAAGAAGCTTTATTTAACTTTTTACCTGAACTTGAAAAACAGCTTAAAGAGTATGAATACAAAACAGATTTTTTAAAGAATCTTACAAATATGCTTATTGAAGGTAAAATGCTACCAATCTTTGCATCTGCAATCTTGCAAAATAAAAAACTGGTTGAGTTTATACTGAATATAGCTAAGGTATCAGATTATATATCAAATCTTATGGCAAAAGACCCAGAGCTTTTAGATTTTGCTTTTGGAGTTGAAGATATACTAAAAACTAAACAAGATTTTGAAAAAGAGCTTGAACTTATAAAATCAGATAACTTTTTAGAAAAATTAAATAAACTAAAAAATATAGTACAAGTTTTAGCATCTTTAAGATATATTTCTCAAATACATTTAGATAATGCAGAAGAAAGACTTTTAGAACTTAATCAAATTTTAACAAATCTTGCAGATTTTATAATTGAAAAGATTTATAAGCATGAAACAAAAGAAAATATACCGATTGTAATTTATGGGCTTGGAAAACTTGGAAGTAAAGAAATGAATATAGGTTCTGATTTAGATTTAATATTTTCATTTTCAGATATAAATGCAAAACAAAAATATGAAAAAATACCTGTTAATATAATTAAATCTTTAACAAAATATACAAGAATGGGAATTTTATATCAGATAGATTTAAGACTTAGGCCTTATGGAAAATCAGGGGAACTTTCTCCAACTATAAATTATTACGAAAAATATTTTAAAAATGAAGCTCGTTCGTGGGAAAGGCTTGCTTGGACTAAAGCAAGATTTATCACTGGTGATATATCTTTAAAAGAGAAGATGGAAAAATTAATAGAAGATTTCTTATTTTCTAAAACCGTAGATAATAACTTTATATATGATATTTATGAAATGAGAATGAGACTTGAAGGAATTTCAAATGAAAAATCAGATGAGATAGATATAAAACTTGGATATGGTGGGATTGTAGATTTAGAATTTTTAGCACAGTTAAAAGCTTTAAAAGAAAAGATAAGAATTAGATCTACTTTTAAGATTATAAAAGATTATTATCCAGAAATGATTGACAAATATATTTTCCTTAGAGAAGTAGAAACAAGACTTAGAATGATAAAAGCAACAGGTATTTCAAGAATTGGAAAAAATTCTCCATATATTTATAGACTTGCAAAATCTTTTAATTTAGATGAAGAAAAACTTTGGAAAAAAATATTAGAAACAAGAAAAGATATTAGAAGATTTTTCTTAAAAAATGTAAAAGAAAAAGTTTAAAAATTAAGTAATGAGCCTCTTTAAGAGGCTCATCATATACGTTTATTTTATTGTTTAATAATATTTTTAGCAGTATTAACTACATTTTCAACTGTAAATCCAAATTTTTCCATTAAAACACTACCTGGTGCAGAAGCTCCAAAACTTTCCATTCCAATTATTTCTGCATTTTCACTAACAATATCTTTCCAACCTGTTTTTATTCCAGCTTCTACTACAACTTTTGGAATATCTTTTGGTATAACTTTTTCTTGATATTCTTTTGGTTGCTCAAAGAATAATTCCCAAGATGGCATTGAAACAACACTTGCTTTTATACCTTCTTTTTCAAGCTCTTTTGATGCTTCTATACAAAGATAAACTTCAGAACCTGTTCCTATTAAAACAACATCTGGATTTTCTTTCTCTATTAAATAATATGCACCTTTTTCTACACCTTCTTCTATTGGAAACTGCTTTTTATCTAAAACAGGTACATTTTGTCTTGTTAAAACAAGCATTACAGGTTTATTTCTTTTTAATGCTATCTTCCAAGCTTCTACAGTTTCATTAGCATCTGCAGGCCTAATTACAGTCATATTTGGCATGACTCTAAAAGACATTAGATGTTCTATAGGTTGATGAGTTGGTCCATCTTCACCAACTCCAATGCTATCATGGGTAAATACAAAAATAGAAGGTATATCCATAAGAGCCGCCATTCTTAAAGATGCTCTCATATAATCACTAAATACAAAAAATGTAGCTCCAAACGCAATTAATCCTCCATGTAATACTATTCCATTTACAGCAGCTCCCATAGCATGTTCTCTAATACCAAAATGTATATTTCTACCTTCTGGAGAAGAGCAGTAAAAATCGCCTTTTCCTTTTAATACAACTTTATTAGAAGATGCTAAATCAGCAGAACCACCAATTAAATTAGGAAGTCTATCTGCAAAAACATTTAATACTTCTCCTGACGCAGAACGGGTAGCCACTGCTTTACCTGCTTCAAATTCTGGTAAATCTTTGAATATATCCTTAGGCAACTCTCTATTTATCCATTGTTTAAACTGTTTTGCAAGCTCTGGATATTTTTTCTCATATTCATTAAATAACTTATTCCATTCATCTTCAAGCTGTTTTCCTTTATCTATAGCTTTTCTAAAATGATTTAAAGCCTCTTCAGGTATATAAAATGTTTTATCTTCTGGAAATCCAAGATTTCTTTTAGTGATTTTAGCTTCTTCTTCTGATAGCGGTGCTCCATGAACTGCAGGATTATCTTGTTTTGGAGAATGCCATCCTATATGAGTTTTTATCCTAATTAAAGATGGCTTTTCTTTTTCATCTTGAGCAGCTTTTATAGCTCCATAAATAGCTTCTAAATCTTCTCCATTTGGTACTGTAATTACATGCCATCCATGAGCTTTGAATCTAAGTTCTATATCTTCTTTCCAAGCAATATCAGTAGGACCATCTATTGTAATATGGTTATCATCATATATATATATTAACTTTCCAAGTTTTAGTCTTCCTGCTAAAGCAGCTGCTTCAGAAGATATTCCTTCCATTAAATCGCCATCAGATACAAGAGCATAAGTATAATGATCTACTATATTAAAACCTTCTCTATTAAAGTAATTAGCCATAAAACATTCAGCTATAGCCATTCCTACACCAGTAGCAAAACCTTGACCTAATGGGCCTGTTGTAACTTCTACTCCCGGTGTATGTCCATATTCAGGATGCCCTGGTGTTTTACTATCCCATTGTCTAAATTTTTTAAGCTCTTCTAAAGGAAGATCGTAACCATATAAATGTAAAAGTGAGTATAAAAGAGCAGATGCATGACCAGCAGAAAGAATAAATCTATCCCTGTTAAACCACTTTGGATTTTTAGGATTATGTTTTAAAAACTTATCCCATAAAACATAAGCTATAGGTGCCGCTCCAAGAGGCATTCCTGGATGTCCTGATTTTGCAGTTTGAACCTGATCAAGAGATAATACTCTTATAGTATTAATATAAAGCCATTCATTTTTTTCACTCAATTAAAAACCTCTAAATATAATTAATCAATACTTATTATTTTATCATTATCTATTTATAGAAATTTATGATTTTTTAAGTTGATTGTGGGAGAATTAAATTATTTCAGGTTTTTTTTAGTTTTTTATAAAGTTTTGGTGTATGTTTTCTTGTAATATTTAGGATAAATTCATAGACTCCAACTTCTTTGATTTCATTTTTAAATTTTTGAAGTATTCCATCAACTTTTTTATTAACTTTTTAACCCACATAGTTCAGATAAAACTATTAAAGGCTGAGGTTGTAGGTAAAGCTTCTCAAACTTTTTAACCCACATAGTTCAGATAAAACGATTTAATCCATAATCAATAACATTCTTTCCAAGTTCTACTTTTTAACCCACATAGTTCAGATAAAACAGAGAGATATATAGATATAGAGATACCTGATATAGCTTTTTAACCCACATAGTTCAGATAAAACATAGCATGATCGGCAATTGAAACTGCTGCAAGACTAACTTTTTAACCCACATAGTTCAGATAAAACTGGTGCAATTTTAGAATTCCAAGCATTAGGTAATGCAGCTTTTTAACCCACATAGTTCAGATAAAACTGGTGCAATTTTAGAATTCCAAGCATTAGGTAATGCAGCTTTTTAACCCACATAGTTCAGATAAAACTGGTGCAATTTTAGAATTCCAAGCATTAGGTAATGCAGCTTTTTAACCCACATAGTTCAGATAAAACTAGCAAGGATAAGGTAGGCAAAAAACAAAGGCAGGAACACTTTTTAACCCACATAGTTCAGATAAAACAAAAGAAATAGAAAGTGAAATAGTCTTTTCGGTTGACAACTTTTTAACCCACATAGTTCAGATAAAACAATTGTTGACTTGAAACATGCTGCAAATAATGAACTTGCTTTTTAACCCACATAGTTCAGATAAAACAGGCATAATTCCATAAACAACTTTGTTTTGTGTAAATACCTTTTTAACCCACATAGTTCAGATAAAACGAAGCTATAGACAAAGTCACAATAGATGACTTAGAAGTCTTTTTAACCCACATAGTTCAGATAAAACGAGCTACATTCCCACCCTACAGTAGTGTTTTTCTCTGATAACTTTTTAACCCACATAGTTCAGATAAAACATACCCGAGCGAAAAAGAAATAATAGAAATTTTAGGCTTTTTAACCCACATAGTTCAGATAAAACACCATTTTGCTTTTCTTTCTCTGAAAATGCACTTGCGTCTTTTTAACCCACATAGTTCAGATAAAACAAAATACAAGAGCCTTCTCTCCAGTTAATTTTATCTTTTTAACCCACATAGTTCAGATAAAACTAGGCAGCTTTCTTTAGATTGTCCTCACTCATAGAACCTTTTTAACCCACATAGTTCAGATAAAACGTAATTATTTATTCAGAGAAAGGATTAAAAAACATTACAGCTTTTTAACCCACATAGTTCAGATAAAACAATGTGGCGTGATTCATTTAAAGAAGCAGTTAAAAACCTTTTTAACCCACATAGTTCAGATAAAACCTATGTAGACATTAATATCGTGAAAAAAAAATTTCCTTTTTAACCCACATAGTTCAGATAAAACAGTTTTTGACCCGATGACAAAGCGATACTTAACTAACTTTTTAACCCACATAGTTCAGATAAAACGAAAACACTATGTTAAATTGATAAAACCTATTGACAACTTTTTAACCCACATAGTTCAGATAAAACAACAAAATCAAATTACTATTCTTCTTTAGATGATTTACTTTTTAACCCACATAGTTCAGATAAAACAAACCTGTAATTATTCACTAATCAATCTAATAAGGTCTTTTTAACCCACATAGTTCAGATAAAACAATTTTTTCATTATCTTACTGATTATCTCATAAGAGCTTTTTAACCCACATAGTTCAGATAAAACAATTTTTTCATTATCTTACTGATTATCTCATAAGAGCTTTTTAACCCACATAGTTCAGATAAAACTTCTTCTAATGTATAGATCTCTTTTTTTTCTTTTTGTTCTTTTTAACCCACATAGTTCAGATAAAACAGAGAAGACGCCAACGCCGTCTTTAAACACATCTGGCTTTTTAACCCACATAGTTCAGATAAAACAGCCCTTATGTTAGATTTATCAACAGAGTTTGCTATCTTTTTAACCCACATAGTTCAGATAAAACCTGTTGCAGAGTATTTACCAACTGCTTTTTGTTTCTTTTTAACCCACATAGTTCAGATAAAACATACCAAATTCCACCCCCGAAATTTAATGGCTAAAAAAACTTTTTAACCCACATAGTTCAGATAAAACACACAGTCGAAATGCTCAAAAAATATTGCCTTAAATATACTTTTTAACCCACATAGTTCAGATAAAACCCGTTAATTTAAGTTAATAAAAAAAATTGCTCTTGTCAAGTATTTTAGCTTTTTTCAGAGGATTTTAAAATTTTAAAAAATCCTCGCAAATTATAGTAATTTGCATCAAACCTCCAGTAATGCAAATATATTTTCTATTATATTCTCGCAAATTATTATAAAAAGCCAGCTTACACAAAAATATATTTTCTATTCAAAATGCAACTACATATCAAAATTTGTTATGTAGTTTTATAAAAATTTAGAAAAAAATAAAATCTGAACTAAATGGGACTACTTATTCTATTTCCAAGTAGCCATATTTTATATTTAAATTGATTATATCATAAATTTAAAATTTTTTAATCCTTTTAATTACAACTTTATAACTTTTATTCTCAAAGCATTTAAAACTACAGTAATAGAACTTAAAGACATTGCTATTGATGCAAAAATAGGTCTTAATAAAAGCCCATTTATTGGATATAATATACCTGCTGCAATTGGTATTCCTATAATATTATAAACATAAGCCCAAAATAGATTTTGTTTTATAGTAGTTTTTCCAATTTTAGAAAGTTTTATAAATTTTATTACTGCTTTTAAACTATCTGAAAGAAGTATTACATCTCCTGACTCTTTTGCAAGCTGGCTACCTTTACCACCTATAGCAATACCTATATCTGCTTCAGATAAAGAAGGAGCATCATTTATGCCATCTCCTACAAATATAACTTTTTCTCCTTTTTCTTGCAAGCTTTTTACTATTTTTAGCTTATATTCTGGTAATACATTAGAAAATACATTTTCTATTCCAACTATTTTAGCTACATTTTTTGCAGTTTTTTCATTATCTCCTGTAAGCATATAAACTTTATATCCATTTTCTTTAAGCCATTTTATAACTTCTTTTGCTTCTTCTCTTATCTCATCTTCAAGGGATATATAACCTAAAACTTTATCATTAGTAGCTAAAAATATAACTGTTCTTCCTTTTTCTATCTCTTTATTTAGTATTTTTTTATAATTTTCAGAAAGATTTATATTATTTTCTTCAAGTAAAGATAGATTTCCAAGATAGATAGGTTTATTTTGCCAGTAAGCTTTTATACCTTTTCCAACTATGTACTCTATATTTTCTATTTTTAGATCATTTTCAGATTTTAATCCTTCAACAATAGCTTTAGATATTGGATGATTTGTTTTTAAAGAAAGATTATAAGCTAAATCTTTATATTCAGGGTTTTCAAATTTAAAATTGACTACCTTTAAAGATGCTTTTGTTAATGTTCCTGTTTTATCAAAAATTACTGATTTTACTTTATCAATTATTTCTAAAACTTCTGGATTTTTGATTAAAACTCCTTCTTTTGCTGCTCTACCAACTACTGAAACAACTGCTATAGGTGTTGCAAGGCCAAGAGCACAAGGACAAGCAATAATTAAAACTGATACTGCAGGAATTAAGGAAACAGTTATATTCTCTGTAAAAAAATACCATATATCAAATGTAAAAATAGCAATTATTAAGATAGATGGCACAAAATATGAAACTATTTTATCTGCAAGTTTTGCTATTTTAGGTTTTTTAGATTGGGCTTCAAGTATTAATTTTATTATATGATTAATTGTATTATCAGCTCCAGAAGTTATAGCTTTTATTTTACAATAACCATTTTTTACTATACTTCCACTTATTACATTTTCATTTTCAGATTTAAAAACAGGAAGACTTTCTCCAGTTATCGCAGACTGATCTAATTCGCAGCCACCTTCTATAATAATTCCATCTACAGCTACTTTATCTCCAGCTTTTAGTACTACAATATCGCCTTTAACAATATTTTCTGCAGGAATTTCTATTTCTTTTCCATCAACAAGTATAGTAGCTTTTTCTGGTTTTAGTTTTAATAAACTTTTCATAAAAGATGTTGCTTTATTTCGTGCTTTCGTTTCAAGGTATCTACCAATTAAAATAAAGGTTATAATTGCTGCTGCACTTTCAAAATATGTATTTTTAGCTTTAGGAATCAAATCTGGGAAAAATAAAACAATTACCGAATAAAAATATGCAGCAGAGGTACCAATAGCAACAAGAAGATTCATATCTGCTATTTTTCTTTTTAATGCATATATAGATGTTTTATAAAATTCCCAGCCAATATAAAACTGAACAATAGAAGTAAGAATAAAGATAATACACTGGTTTAAATTACCTAAGAGATGAGTAAAATGTAAAAAAATTATTATAGAGGTTAAAAAAGTAGATAAAATTACTTTATTTCTTAATCTTTTTTCAGTTAACTGCTTTTTTTTTCAATATCTTCTAAATCTTCAGATGCTGAGTATCCAAGTTCTTTTATTTTTGATATTATTTGCTCTTTTGATATTTTAGCGGGATTATATTTAAATAATCCCTTAGAAGTTGCAAAATTTACTTTTGCTTCTATTATACCTTCTGTGTTTTTTAATGTTCCTTCTATACCTGCTGCACAGCCTGCACAATGCATTCCAGAGATATTAAGTTCTATAATCTCTTTATTCCCAATATTTTCTTCTATAAAGCTATTCTCAATCTCTTCTTTTTTCTTTTTCCCACCAAAGAAAAACCAAGCTATTCCTAAAACAAAAGGCAAAGATGAAAATATTACTAAATATTTATCCAACCTATGAACCTCAATATATATTAGCTTAAAATAATATATAACTGTTCATTGTTAAATTAAAGTTTTTAATTTAATGTGATTTTTCGTTATTTTCTGAAGGATATTCACCACCTTTATGTAAAAAGTAGATTGAGAGAGATATAGCTAAAATTCCAACTGCTAAAAATAGTAAAGTTTTTATATTTTCATAATGAAAATCTATTGCAAATTTAAAGAATGTAACTGTTAAAACCATAACAATTACTTTAGCAAGTTTATCTTTTAATTGATCCAATGTATGAACAACTAAAATTTTTGAAGCTCTATTATTGGTTTCGGCAGCATCTATTTTACTAATGAAAAGTTCATAAAGCCCAAGGCCAAAAATTAATAAAACAGTAGCAATAAGATAAACATCAACTGCACTTACTATATGTTTTACTGCTTCTTTATGAAATCCTTCAAAATGTTCTAAAGAAGAAAATGCATGAAAAGAATCTTTTAATACAATTATTATGTCATAAGTTCCTACTAAGACTAAAATAAAAGCCCCAATAATACTTGCTATTACAGCAAGAAATATCATAAATCTACTTTCCCAAAGTATTCTTTCTACTACTTGTTCTATTATTTTTCTCATTTTGTATCTATACCTCTATATTTTGTTTTTCTAATAAATATTTCATTGCATTTGCAACTTTTTGTATTTCCCATTGGGCGTGTGGATCAGTTCTTTTAGTTATAAAATCTTTTATCCAGCTTAATGTGCCAGATACTACTATTGTTGTTTTTCTACCATGAGGAAGTATAAATCTTGCATCTTCTCTTTTTATTTTACAGTTATAAACTGCATAATCATAAATAATCTCTGTAAGTTGGTCTATATATCTAAATAAATTTTGTATACTTTTATTTTCTTCAGAGCTTAAAAATTTTTCAACCCTTTTAGCTATTTTTTCTTTTAAAGAGTCTTTAGTATCAGTATTTTTAATATATTCAGATATTTCTTTTACTATATCTTTTATAATTTTTAATATTTTATCATTTTCTATTTGACAATTACT